>JABMNS010000379.1 GCA_013204445.1 Sphingomonadales bacterium | reverse complement strand
CTGTTCAGCCGGGTTGGCGCCTCCGACAATCTTGCGCAGGGCCGCTCGACCTTCATGGTCGAGATGGTCGAAACCGCAGCGATCCTGTCGCAGGCGACCGAGAAAAGTTTTGTCATTCTCGACGAAGTGGGCAGGGGCACCTCGACCTATGACGGTTTGGCGCTGGCCTGGGCGGTGGTCGAGGCGGTGCACGAGACCAATCGCTGCCGCTGCCTGTTCGCGACCCATTATCACGAGCTGACCCGGCTAGCCGACCGGCTCGACGCACTGTCGCTGCACCATGTCCGCGCGCGCGAATGGAAGGGCGATCTGGTCCTGCTCCACGAACTCGCCAAAGGCCCGGCCGACCGCAGCTATGGTCTCGCCGTGGCGAAGCTGGCAGGCATTCCCAAGCCAGTCCTGAACCGCGCCAAGGCGGTGCTCGACAAGCTGGAAGCCGGCAAGGCGGAAACCGGCGGTCTTGCTGCCGGTCTCGGTGATCTGCCGCTGTTCGCGGCAAGCCTTGCAGAAGTCGAAGAAAAATCAGATAGCCTGCGCAAGGCGCTGGGCGCAATTGATGTGGATGCGCTGTCCCCGCGGGAGGCGCTGGACCAGCTTTATGCGCTGAAAGCGAAGCTTGAGCAGGAATGAATATATGAAAAAGTGGATATTGATTTTGCTGACCGTGGCGATCGTTGGTGGCGGTGCCTTTGTCTATTATGCCCGCAACGCCAATGCCGAACCGCTTGCGATCGGTGCTAACGCTCCTGATTTCACCACAACCGGCGCGCTTGCTGGTGAGGAATTTCAATTTTCACTGGCCGACAAGCTGAAAGCCGGCCCCGTCGTGCTCTATTTCTTCCCTAAGGTGTTTACCGAAGGCTGCACCATCGAGGCCAATATGTTCGCTGATGCCACCGCCGAATTTACCGCAGCGGGCGCCACCGTCATCGGTATGTCGGGCGACGATATCGAGGGATTGAAGAAATTCTCGGTCGCCGAATGCCGGGACAAGTTCGCGGTTGCCCGGGCGGACGATAAGATCATCGCCGACTATCAGGTCCGTATGGCGCCGGGTCTCGCGATGACCAACCGGACCAGCTATGTCATCGACCAGCAAGGCAAAATTGTCTTCGTCCACAGCGCGACGCAACCGCAAGGCCATGTCACCGGCACGCTGGAAAAAGTGAAAGCGATGTCCAAAGGCTGATTAAATACTTGCATTTGCCGCACGGCTAGACTGAAAGATGCCCATGACCGATCACGCACCCGATCCCGCCATGCTCGCGAAGGCGGAAACGCTCACCGATGCATTGCCCTATATGCAGCGCTATGCGGGCAAGACCTTTGTCGTCAAATATGGCGGACACGCTATGGGCGACGCCGCGCTGGCTCGTAATTTTGCTGAGGATATCGTGCTGCTGAAGGCAGTCGGGATCAACCCCGTCGTAGTCCATGGCGGCGGCCCGCAAATTGGCGCGATGCTTCAGCGGGTTGGCGTAGAAAGTAAATTTGTCGACGGTTTGCGCGTGACCACCAAGGAAACTGCCGAGATTGCCGAAATGGTGCTCTCCGGCGCGATCAACAAGGAACTGGTCAGCTGGATCGAACGGGCCGGCGGTCATGCTATCGGCATTTCCGGCAAGGACGGCGGCTTTGTAAAGGCGGCCAAGCTGCGCCGCACCGAACGCGATCCCGACAGCAATATCGAACGGATCATCGATCTCGGATATGTTGGCGAACCGAAGACGGTGAACCGCGGCGTCGTCGACATGATCTCTTCTGCCGGCATGATTCCCGTAATCGCCCCGATCGGAGTCGGTGAGGATGGTCACACCTATAATATCAACGCAGACACCATGGCTGGAGCAGTCGCTTCGGCGCTGCGCGCGGCGCGGCTGTTTCTCCTGACCGATGTGGCCGGCGTGCTCGACAAGCAGGGTGAATTGCTGACCGATCTCGCGCCGCGGGCGATCAGCGAACTGGTCAAGGACGGCACCATCTCAGGCGGCATGATTCCGAAGCTCGAGACTTGCGTGAAAGCGGTTCAGGAAGGCGTCGATGCGGCGGTTATCCTGGATGGCCGGATACCGCACGCGATGCTGCTCGAAATCTTCACCAGCAAGGGCGCCGGTACCCTGGTTCGGGATGATTTTGATTCGGTTGATTAAACGGCCAACTGTCTTATATATATGATACAGCAAGTTTCTGGCGCTACCGGTGACAAATCACTGGCCGCTCTTCCAGATTATCGATAAAGGTTCCGCCATGGCATTCGCAATTCTTCAGATTATCTCCATCCTGCTCAACGTGGCAATAACCGTCATCATCGTGCAGGCGATCATGAGCTGGCTGCTCGCCTTCAACGTTATCAATTTGCAGAATGACATTGCCCGGGCGATCTGGACGACGCTCGACGCGCTGACCGCACCGATTTACCGCCCGATCCGCAAGATCATGCCCGATTTCGGAGCGATAGACCTCACCCCGATGGTCGTCATCATCGGCATTATCATATTGCAGGACGCGATCCTGCCACCGCTGGCCCAGGCACTTCTCGGTTGACCGCAGCGCAAATCATTGACGGCAAGGTTTTTGCCGCGGGTCTGCGCGAACGGATCAAGGACGCCGTTCCTGCCTTTCTGCAGCAAACTGGCCGAGCGCCCGGTCTGGCTGTGGTTCTGGTCGGTGAAGACCCGGCAAGTCAGGTCTATGTCGCGTCCAAGCACAAGGCGACTCTTGCTGCGGGCATGGAAAGCTTCGAACACCGTCTGCCGGCGGATGTCGGGCAGGACGAACTGATCGCGCTGATTGAACAATTAAATGCCGATGAGACCGTAGACGGAATCTTGGTACAATTGCCTCTGCCCAAAGGCCTCGACGAAAAAGCCGTGGTCATGGCGATCGATCCGGACAAGGATGTCGATGGTCTGCACGTAATCAATGCCGGCCGACTGGCTAATGGCGAAGAGGCGCTGACTCCGTGCACTCCGCTGGGCAGCCTGATGCTGTTGAAAGACACGCTGGGCGATCTAACGGGCATGGACGCGGTCGTGGTTGGCCGTTCGATTCTGGTTGGCAAGCCGATGGCGCAATTGCTGCTCGCAGAAAATTGCACTGTCACCATGGCGCATAGCCGGACGCGCAACCTTCCCGACGTCGTGCGCCGCGCCGATATTGTAGTTGCCGCTGTCGGTCGCGCCGAGATGATCAAGGGTGACTGGCTGAAAGTTGGCGCCGTCGTGATTGATGTCGGTATCAACCGGCTCGACCCGGAACCGGGTAAGGAAAAGGGCCGTCTAGTCGGCGATGTCGCCACCGCCGAAGCCCTCGATCATGTCCGGGCGATTACTCCGGTCCCGGGAGGGGTTGGCCCGATGACCATTGCGGTGCTATTGCGCAATACATTGGTCGCTGCATCCGCGCGCGCCGGACTGGAAAAACCAAAGGGTTTGTAATGCGAATATTTGCCGCCATCGGAATCGCTCTGCTGCTTGCCAGTTGCGCGGCTGGCGGTGGCCGCCCCAGCGATCGAGAGCGCTATAATCGTGTCATGGGCAAGCCCGTCGCCAATCCAAGCGCGATTGTGCAGGCGGAACTGGCTTTTGCCCGGCTGGCGCAGGAAAAGGGGCAATGGACCGCTTTCCGCGAAACCGCTGCCGATGACGCGATCATGTTCACTCCAGTCCTGGTCAATGCGCAACAATGGCTGAAGGGTCAGACTGATCCGGCTCAGGCCGTCACCTGGCAGCCGCACCATATCTATATGTCCTGCGACGGCAGCATGGCAGCTTCCACCGGTGCTTGGCAGAACGCCAAAGGCGGAACCGGCCATTTCACCACTATCTGGCGACAGCAGGATTTCGGCCAGCAGCGTCCGAACAAGAAGATTGATTGGAAATGGGTTTTTGACGATGGCGAACCGCTTGATACGCCTCTTCCGGAGCCGGATTACGTCGAGACCGACGTCGCCTCGTGCAAGACAAAAATTCCGGCGGATGCCTTGCCGACCAGCCTGACTGAAAAGGGCATGACTGCCACATCCACGGATCGGAGCCTGGTCTGGCACGCCGCATTCACCGACGAGGGCTCACGCATCGTCTTTGTTGATCTGGCACAAGAGGATGGCAGCTTCAAACGGGTGCATGAATATCGGGTTGCCGCACCGACCAAATGATCGAACTTTTCATCTCTGCATTCATTACCTTCTTCGTGGTGATAGACCCGCCGGGCTGTGCGCCAATCTACGCCAGCCTGACCAGCAATGTGCCGCCGCGCGATCGCCGGATCATGGCGGTTCGAGCTATCGTTGTTGCTTCGATCATTTTACTGGTCTTTGCCCTGTTCGGGGAACAAATGCTAAGCGCGCTGGGAATCAGCCTCGACAGTTTCCGTATTGCTGGCGGCATCATGCTGTTCCTGATCGCGCTGGAAATGGTGTTCGAGAAACGCACCGAACGGCGTGAGGACCGGGCGCAGGAGATTATCGAACAGCCAGAGATTGAGGATGTATCGATCTTTCCAATGGCCATGCCAATGATCGCCGGACCGGGATCGATCGCGGCGGTCATGCTGCTGACGTCGCAAAATAATGGCATAGATAACGCGCTCATCATTCTTGGCGCTCTGGGAACGGTGCTGTTGCTTACGCTGATCGGACTAATCGCGGCCGGACCGCTGATGCGGATATTGGGTAACAAGGTCGAGGCGGTTATCACCCGGGTGCTTGGTGTGCTATTGGGCGCGCTCGCGGTGCAATTTGTGGTCGACGGGTTGCACGCGATTTTTTGATAGCCCGTGTTGTGCGCTGTGTGACCAACAAGCAAAACTTCCTCGATCCTGCGACCGTCAATTTCGGCAAGCGAGCATTTCAGCCCTATCCTGAATGATCAACACGCGCCTACGTTCCGTGCGGAAGCGGCTCCTCATGTTATGAAAAGCCACAAGGAAGGGCTGACGATCAGCGGTTTCCCCATCGCCAGCAAGGCTCCAGCGGCCTCTTGAACATCATGTGGGCTAGGTTGCCATCGGAAGTTCTGGGAAGTCGCTGATCGATGGGCCTTTATCGAGCGTGCTTACCACCGCGAAGCTGAATCAACCTGGCCTCGGATCCTATAATTTGCGCGCTTCTTCAACCAGCATGACCGGAATGCCATCCCGTATCGGATAGGCCAGGCCAGCGGCTTCGCTGATCAACTCCTGGGCGTCTGGATCATGGAGCAGCGCTGTCCGCGTCATCGGGCAGACCAATATGTTGAGCAATTCGGGGTCGATTGTCCGCTTCTCTTGGTTCACTGCGCCATCATTCATTGTAACGTGACTCGGTCATCGTCTCCATCCTGCCGGCCGAAAAATTGCAACAGCTGGATGATCAGTTCGGCGCGATTGGCCAGACCGTCGACTTCGAGCAGGGCCTGTTTCGACGCCGCATCAAAAGGTGCAATCTGCGCGATGCCGTTGACAAAAGCCATGTCGTCGAGCCGTCCGATACTATCCCAGTCAACCTGATAGCCCTGCAATTCAGCAAATTTTCGGGATTCGATCTCTAACGCGGCGCGTTCGGCGCTCGCCAGCACTTCGTCCATTTCCCGATCGGCTTCTATCTCGGCCCGCACCTGCCGAAACGCCGTAGAGGCATCGATTTCCTCAATAATCCGAAATCGCGCCACGCCTTCCAATACAACGTTGAAGCGGCCGTCTTCCAGCGCCTCGATGTCGATGATCTTGCCGAGGCAGCCGACCTCGAACAGGGTGGGGTGTTTGCCCGCTTCCTTCGGCTGGATCATGCCAATCCGCCGGTCGCGCGCCATGGCGTCATTGATCAGCGCGCGGTAGCGTTCCTCGAATATATGCAATGGCAGATGCATGCCGGGAAAGAGTAACGCTCCGGCCAATGGGAAGATGGAGAGTCGTTTGGTTTCGGTCATCCGAACAGCACAGCGCTGAGCTTGCGGCGGGTCGCGGCCACCCATTCGTCTTCAAGGCCAACCATTTCGAACAGCGACAGCAATTTCTGCCGCGCTGCGCCGTCGCTCCAGTCCTTGTCGGCGGCGATGATCGTCAGCAGATGCTCCGCCGCGCCGTCATGATCGCCGGTAGCGATAAGTGCGCCGGCCAGATCGAAGCGCGCCTGATGGTTCTTGCCATCGGCTGCGACAGCGGCCTCTAGTGCCTCCAGCGCGCCTGCGTCAGGCTTGTCCTTGGCCAGCTGCAGCGTCGTCTGTGCCCGCTCGATCGCGGGGTCACTGCGCAGCTTCTCCGGCAGCCCGGCGAGCGCCGTTTCTGCTTGTTCCAAATGTCCGGCGCCAACCAGCGCGCGGACCAGACCGCCAATGGCCTCGGCATTGTTGGGCGCCATTTCGGCAATTTGTTCAAAAATTCCGACGGCGCGCTCGGCATCTCCGCCAGCCAGCGCTTCCTCGCCCATCGCCAGCAGGGGCGCGATATCCTGTTCCGGTTCCGCACCACCACCGACCGGTAATTGCTCGAGCAGCTGGTCGAGCGCGCCGGTCAGCTGGCTCTCGCTCCGCGCGCTCGTCAGATCGGCGACCGGCTTGCCCTGGAAAATAGCATAGACGGTCGGGATCGACTGCACCTGGAATTGCGCGGCAATAAATTTATTCTCATCAACATTGATCTTGGCCAGTATCACGCCCTTGTCGGCATAAGCGGCGGCGACCTTTTCGAGCATCGGCGTCAGCGCCTTACACGGCCCGCACCATTCTGCCCAGAAGTCGAGGATAACGAGCTTCTCCATGCTCGGTGTCACAACCTCCCGCTGGAAAATCTCTACGGCTTTCTGTTCTTCGACTGTTAGTCCTGCTGTTGCCACATCATGCTCCTGTTATCGCGCGCGGCCAATGCCCTGACTCGCACCCAAATCGTTCAACCTATGAGCTTTATGTGGGGTGCTGCGCGCCAATGCCAAGCATATTTTTGCATTTGCAGCTAACTATAGGAGGATTGGGGCTTGCGGGGTATAAAAACCCATGCTAACCGCGCGCCTCAATGTGCTGCTGACCAACGCAATAACCCAAGTGTCGCAGCAACGCCGAGCGGGCGTAGCTCAGGGGTAGAGCACAACCTTG
>JABMNS010000378.1 GCA_013204445.1 Sphingomonadales bacterium | reverse complement strand
GGGCTCCACTGATGTGAAGGCCGGCGTCGATGCAGCTTCAAAGACCATCACCGTTTCAATCGCGACCGAGCCCCCCCAACTTGATGGGAGCATAACAGCCGATACCATTAGTGGCTTCGTTTTGGGCCATGTAATGGAGGGCCTGCTTCGCAAAGATGAGAATAATAATCTTGTGGCGGGTGTTGCCGATCGTTGGGACATCACCGCAACAGGCGCAACCTTCTGGATCCGCAAGGATGCTAAATGGAGCGATGGCAAGCCGGTCACCGCCCACGACTTCGTTTTTGCATGGCGCAAGGTTGTCGATCCAGCCACCGCTTCGGAATATGCTAATATCATGTCGCCGATCCGCAATGCGGACAAGGTTAATTCCGGCAAGCTTCCGGTCACGGCCCTAGGTGTTCAGGCTGTCGGTGATCGCGAGCTGAGAGTGCAATTTGTAAAGCCGGTGCCCTATTTTGCCCAGTTGATGGCCTTCAACATCTTTTACCCGATTCGGGAAGACTTCTTCAATTCCACTAACGGCCGCTATGCTTCCAGCGCCGAAACACTTCTTTACAATGGTCCCTTTAAGATGACCAGATGGGTCCATGGCGCTCATATAAGAATGGTGAAAAACCCTGAATATTGGGACCGTGACATTATTGAAGTCAATGCGATCGACATTCCTTATTTTACCTCGGACCCCAGCGCGGTGATAAACCTGTTCCGTGACCGCCAAATTGCCTTGGCACCGATTTCACAAGAAAATCTTGAAGAAGCGCAATTGCTCGACTGGAACATGAAGAGCTTTTTGACTGGAGGAGTTTTTTATGTCGAATTCAATCACCGGGATGGAAAAATCACCAACAATCGCAACTTCCGTAAAGCGCTTCAATATGCACTGAATTCCAAAATCGAAGTCAATAAGGTGATCAAAGTCCCCGGTTATCTGCCAGGGAAATCCCTGTTTCCGATCTGGCTTGATGGAGCGAATGACAAGTTCCGCAAAGAATATCCTGCGGTCGAATTCATCCACGATCGGGCCAAGGCCCGTGAATACCTGAAAAAAGCCAAGAACCAACTCGGCCTTAAGACCATTCTCCCGATCATGCTGCTGACCGGTGACAACCCACAGTCTAACAAGATTGCGGAATATTATCAGGATACGCTCAAACGCCAGCTAGGGCTGGATGTGCGGATTGACGGCCAGATTTTCAAACAGCGGCTGGCAAAAATGCTCGCGGGTGACTTCGACATTGTGATGACTGGCTGGGGCCCCGATTATGCCGATCCCCTAACTTTTGGCGATCTTTTCATGACCGGAAATGTAAACAATCGCGGAAATTACAGTAGCGCGGCCTATGACCGGCAAGTTAGAATTGCTCAGAACTCAACCGACCCAGCCGTCCGGGCGGCTGCCTTCGGGGCGCTCCAGCAAATCGTTTTCGACGATGCTGTGATCCTGCTCGAATATGAAAGCGCCCTACTTTATACCGTAGACCCGAGAATTACGGGTGTGGTTCGCCGGGTGATTGGCACAGACCCCGATTACACTTATGTCAAATTTGTAAAGGAATAGGCTGGCCACATGTTGCTTTACGCACTCAAGCGCTTGATTCAGGGACTGATAACCGTGTGGTTCATTGCCACTGCGACCTTCCTGGCGATGCATGCAGTTCCGGGGGATCCGCTAAGCGGTGCCAAGGCCATGACCCCGGAAATTCGCAAGAATCTTGAGGCTAAATACGGCCTCGACAAGCCGGTAAGCCAGCAATATCTGATCTATATGGGCAACCTTGCTCACGGCGATCTGGGTATATCCTTCACCCAGAAAAATCGTGAAGTGAATGACATCATCCGCGAACATTTTCCGGTTTCCGCGACATTGGGTATCATGGCAGTGGTTTTTGCCGGTCTGGGCGGAACTTTGTTCGGGGCGCTAACCGCACTCTATCGCAACAAATGGCCGGATACGGTCATCATGATTGCAGTCATTTTGGGCATTTCAGTGCCGAGCTTCGTTTTTGCCGCCTTTGCCCAATTGGCAATGGTTAAGATAAATGGAGCCATTGGCTTCTCTCTGCTACCGGTGGCTGGTTGGGGATCAGTGTCGCACATAATAATGCCGTCACTGGTGCTGGGCCTTGGTACCATGGCATATCTTACTAGGTTGATGCGCAGTTCCATGCTGGAGATCATCAGTTCGGATTATATCCGCACTGCCAACGCCAAGGGGCTGCCGCCCACCCGGATTTTTATGAAGCATGAAATGCGCAATGCGGTCATGCCAGTGGTAACTGTGCTTGGCCCTGCCATTGCCGCAATCACAACGGGTAGTTTCGTGGTGGAATTAGTGTTCGCGATCCCCGGTCTTGGCCGCTATTTCGTGCAAGCCGTACAGCAGCTTGATTACACCGTAATCATGGGGACCACGGTATTTTTCGGTGCATTTCTGGTGCTGATGGTGATCCTAGTTGATCTGCTTTACGGCTTCATTGACCCCCGAGTGAGGGTAAGCTGAACATGGCCGACCAACCAGCTTCTGTGTCGTCCCTGCCCGATCCAGCCCTGCAAATGGGGGCTTTCGAGTCCATGCAGAGTGAGTTGCGGGTCCAGACCCTGACCCGCCCATCGCTATCGTATTGGCAGGATGCTTGGCAGCGCCTGAAAGCTAACAAGCGTGCAATCTTGTCGCTTTATATCATTATTGCCATGTTGTTGTTCACCGTGTTCGGCCCGCTGGTCTGGCGCGTTGACCCTGCCGAACAGGATTTGTTGCAAGTAAGCAGCGCGCCCGGTGCCGAGCGGTCTGCCATTATTGTTGCGCCCTATTCTGCATGGGATGCTCTTGAAGCACCTCAAATTGCTGATGCGCAGGACGCCGATGCTGCAGCGCCTGCCAGTGTTCCAGTCAATATTACGGATCTCCAGCTTGCCGAAACCGCTACAACCCAGCAGGTCCGCCTCGAATGGCAACCTATGGCTGGAGCCGCCGATTACGCGGTTTACCGCAACCTAGTTGAACCGACTGGCCCCGGCACTTTCGGATTGCCACTGGGCACCACCGGATCGAAAGAGACCCGCCGCTACGAAGACTTGCTCGATCTACGTCCTGGACCGCTTTATTATTCCGTGGTGGCTATGGATGCACTCGGTCATGAACTGCCGCAAAGTAAAACGCTGCGGGTCAATGTGGCCAATGCCATTACGTTGGATGAAGCTGCTGACCGCCAATTGATCAAACCGGGCGAGACACGCGAATTGGGGAGCCAAGTCAATTTCGCCCTTCACCCTATGGGGACCGATTATCTTGGCCGCGATATGCTGGCCCTGTTGATGCAAGGCGCGCGTGTATCTTTGTTCATCGGCATTGCGGCGCCCATGCTATTTGTGCTGTTCGGCATTGTCTATGGCAGCATGGCAGGCTTCATTGGCGGGCGGACTGACCAGTTGATGATGCGTTTTGCTGACTTTGTCGTGGCCCTGCCTTTCCTGCTATTTATGATCCTGTTCAAGATCGCTTTTGGCATCGGACCAGGGGAAAGCGGAATCATTCCTCTGATTGTGGCAATGGTGGTCCTGCTTTGGCCAGCCACTGCACGGCTGGTGCGCGGACAAATTTTACAGGTGCGCGAAGAAGCCTATGTCAATGCGGCGCGTCTTTTGGGGGCCAAGACCGGCTATCTGGTGCTGCGCCACATGATTCCCAACACCATGGGGGTCATCCTCGTTACCCTAACTTTCGCCATTCCCAGCGCAATTTTTACCGAGGCCTTCCTGTCCTTCATCGGCATGGGTGTGGCTGCGCCAACGGCATCATGGGGCAGTATGAGCAATGACGGCATCAAATCCATGGTGACCCATCCGCATGAGTTATTTTTCCCGGCGCTGATGATCAGCATCACGGTGCTGGCATTTAACCTGCTGGGTGATGGCTTGCGCGATGCGTTGGACGCCAAGATGAGGTCACGCGAATGACCCAGAACACATCAGTCACCGACGAACCACCGCTTCTGGAAGTCAAAGACCTGAAGGTGGAATTCGACACTTATGGCGGCTCTGTGCAGGCAGTACGCGGCGTCAGCTTCAGCGTGGAAGAGGGCAAGACGCTAGCAATTGTTGGGGAATCGGGCTGCGGCAAGTCTGTGACCGTCCAGACCTTGATGGGTCTGGTGCCTATGCCTCCAGGTCGACTCAAATCCGGAACAGCCACTTTGCGTGGACGCAACATCTTGGGCACATCCCAGATCGACGGGCAGGACTTTCGAGGGAGCGAGATCGGAATGATTTTCCAGGATCCGATGACCTCGCTAAACCCGACCATGACCATTGGCCGCCAGATTGCAGAACCGCTAGAAGTCCATCGCGGGTGGAGCCACAAAAAAGCATTTTCTCGAGCTATCGAACTGCTAGAAATGGCCCGTATCCCGGAAGCGGAACAGCGGGCTAAACAATATCCGTTCGAATTTTCTGGCGGGATGCTGCAGCGCGCAATGATTGCCATGGCGATCGCCTGCGAACCCGCCATACTGATTGCGGACGAACCGACCACTGCGCTTGACGTGACCATTCAAGCCCAGGTGCTTGATCTGATGGGCGACCTCCAGCAGGACCATGGAACCGCAATCATCTTGATCACCCATGACCTTGGCGTAGTGGCGCGCATGGCTGATGAAGTGGCCGTGATGTATGCAGGCCAGATAGTTGAGCGCGGCAGTGTGGACGACATATTTTACCGTTCCGCGCACCCCTATACGGTCGGCCTGCGGGCCGCGATGCCCAGCAATGACCCCAGTGCAAGGCGCAGTCTGATTCCCATTGAAGGTAGCCCGCCGGATCTGTTTTCACCGCCGACTGGATGCGCCTATGCCGCTCGTTGCCCCTATGCGATGAAAATCTGCAGCACAAGCGAGCCGCCCCCATTTGTCGTCGGGCAGGACCATTTCGGCAAATGTTGGCTCCATCATGAAGAGGTGGCCGGTGGGTGGGAGAAAATTCTTTCCGGCGCGCCAACACTTCTGACTGGAGCCAAGATGGCTCGGGCGAGCAGCCCATTGGCGGAGAACAAGTCTTGAGCAAAGCCATACCTCTGGTCGTATCCGACAAGCTGACCAAGTTCTTTCCTTTGCCCAGGGGCAAGAAGGTTCATGCTGTCGACGGGGTCGATCTGACCATCCACGAACGTGAAATCGTCGGTTTGGTGGGGGAATCCGGTTCCGGTAAAACAACTTTCGGAAAGACGCTCATCGGTCTCCTGCCAAAAACCGACGGAACCGTTAAGTATCGCGGAAAAGCGCTGCCACAAAAATACGGGCCAGCCGATTTCAAACGGCAGGCCAAGACCATGCAAATGATATTCCAAGACCCCTATTCATCGCTCAACCCGCGCATGACAGTGGAAGAAATCGTCGGCGAAGGGCTGAAACTGTATAGCGGCCAATCCAGCAGTGACTTGCGCGACACGGTCGCAAGCTGGCTCAGCCGAGTCGGGTTAGAACCCGATTACATGTCCCGCTATCCGCACGAGTTTTCCGGCGGCCAGCGGCAGCGGATCGGGATTGCCCGCGCGCTGATCCTCGAACCGGAATTTGTAGTCTGTGATGAACCAATTTCTGCCTTAGATGTGTCAGTTCAGGCTCAGGTGGTCAATCTTCTGGAAGAACTCAAGCAGTCGATGGGCCTGACCTTATTGTTCATCGCGCATGACCTGTCGATGGTGCGCTATATCAGTGACCGCATGGCTGTAATGTATCTGGGCGCATTGGCGGAAATCGGACCGGCGCATGACGTCTTCTTTAGCCCCAAGCACCCCTATACGGAAATTCTGATCGCTTCCAATCCGGAACCTGATCCGGAGCTGGAACGCAAACGCCTGTCTACCACCATCACCGGTGAAATCCCATCGCCAGTCGATATTGGTGCAGGCTGCCGCTTTGCCGGCCGCTGTCCACATTCGATGGACAGGTGCCGCGTCGAAACACCGCTGCTCAAGCCACTCGCTGACCAGCCAGACCGTTACGTTGCCTGTCACCTTTATAACTAAGCGCATTTCCCGCATAAATTCCGGCCCTGTTTCCTTTCAGCGGCATTGTCACATTAACTTGATTGGCACGCAAGATTGGGAGCGATTTGGCGATCAAGCTTTCAGGGTTGCCGCTTTCCAGCCGCTGAAAGTGCTGGTTCTCAAATTCTTTAACAAAGGCCGATTGATGAGATGGCGGTGAAAGTCGAAATGATTGTAGGTTGGATCGTCGACAATTATTTCAGCCGAAAAGCGGTGACGCTCGAACGAAATTTTCTGCATTAAGCACAAATAAGGGAGGCACCCCAATCTGCCAGCTACCTTAATGTGACAAAGCCAGAGCAGAGACTGAGATAGGAAAAGAAGGGGTTGCGGCAGATGCTAGCTAGCCGCAAGGTGTGGTTCATGAGTAACGCCGACGCCCTAGCCTCAGAACGCACGCACCTTCGACTCACCTGCCGCCATCTCGCTGGGAGCGGACCGAAGCATCCCGCGGACGAGATCGAGGCCGTCGCCGCTTGGCTACGTGATTACGGCGACCAGGGCTCGGGCGAGGATCTGGTGCAGGGCTTGCAACCTGATGTCTATGGTAAGGGCGCGCTGCTTGAGGAATTCGAGGATGAGGTTGCCGCGCTTTTTGATATGCCAGCCGCGCGCTTCCTTCCGTCGGGTTGTATGGCCCAGCCGATCGCCCTTCGCATTTGGAGCGACCGCGCCGGCAATCCGACTACAGCCTTCCACGCAACGTCGCACCTCGAGCTGCACGAAGAATTCGGCTACCGCGAACTGCATGGCCTGCAAGCGCATCTCATCGGCGACGCGAACCGTCCGACCACGGCCGCCGATGTGATCGAGCTGATCGGGCCGGATGGCGACGCCCACGACACGGGCCTCGCCAGCCTGCTTGTCGAGCTTCCAGCGCGCGAGATCGGCGGTCAGCTGCCGACTTGGGAACAACTGGTTGAGCTGAGTGAGCTGTGCCGAGCCCGAGGCATTCGCCTGCACCTCGACGGCGCCCGCGTTTGGCAAGCCGCTCCGGCCTATGGCCGCAGTTTGTCAGAGCTCGCAGCGCTTTTCGACTCGATTTACGTCTCCTTCTACAAGGACGTTGGTGCGCTCTCAGGTGCTATGCTGCTCGGCCCGCGCGACTTTATCGACGAGGCCGCAATCTGGCAGCGGCGGCAAGGCGGGACCCTTTACTCGGCAATGGCCAACATCGTTTCAGCCCGCCTACACCTGACCAGTTGCCTTGAGCGCATGCCCCAGTTGATCACGCGTGCCCGACAAGTAGCCGCCCTCTTCAGCCTCCACGAGCACGCGAGCGTGATACCCGATCCGCCCCACACTAGCATGTTCCATCTTAGGCTTGAGGGCGAGGTCTCAGAGTTACTCAAGGCCCGCGACCGCGTCGCACGCGAGAAGGGTATTTGGCTCTTTGGCGGTCTGCAGCCTGTCAAAGGGCAAGCGGCCGGCCGAACGGAGCTTTCGATGGGTGCAGCCAGCCTAGCTCTAAGCGACAGCGAACTGGCCGCCGCAATCGCGCTGCTGTTTTGAAGTGGAACAGCCTTTCGAAGGAAAGCAGATTAGACGGAAGATCGGTTCTGCTTGGTCCTTATGAAAGCACCACCCAGCTACCTCCAACGCAGAGAACATTTTCCAACGCCAACCACTCATTGGCACTCTGTTCCGATATCCCGCCCGTCGGACAGAACAGACACTGACTGAACCACTAACCGGCTGATGCCGGTCGTCTAATCGAGGGTCATAATGCAAGTCCTTTTTGCGATTGGATGCGGTCAGGATGTTGGCTGATCATGAATGTGTATGCCAGGAAGC
>JABMNS010000377.1 GCA_013204445.1 Sphingomonadales bacterium | reverse complement strand
TTTCCCGCCTGATCGGTGCCCCTCCAGGCTATGTTGGCTATGACGAGGGCGGTGTGCTGACCGAAGCGGTTCGTCGGCGCCCCTATCAGGTGATCCTATTTGACGAAGTAGAGAAAGCACATAGTGATGTGTTCAACGTGCTGCTGCAGGTTTTGGACGACGGTCGCCTGACCGACGGTCAGGGCCGGGTCGTGGATTTCTCCAATACGCTGATCATCCTGACCTCCAACCTCGGCAGCCAATATATGGCGAGCATGAAGGATGGGGAGACGGTCAAGGATGTCGAACCACAGGTGATGGAAGCCGTCCGCGCACATTTTCGTCCGGAATTCCTTAACCGGCTGGACGAGATCATCCTGTTTCACCGGCTGGGTGAAGAGCATATGGCGCCGATTGTCGACATTCAGGTCCTGAGGGTGCAAAAATTGCTCAAGGACAGAAAGATCGAATTGGACCTTACCGATGCAGCCCGGCGCTGGTTGGGGCGGGTTGGCTATGACCCGATCTACGGTGCACGACCGCTGAAACGCGCGATCCAGAAATATCTTCAGGATCCGCTGGCGGATCTGATCCTGCGCGGTGACGTGCCTGATAACAGCACGATCAATATCGATGAGGGTGATGGCGCGCTCAAGATGGAAGTGGCGAAATAGCGACTACCGCTATCCTGTTTTACGAAGCCAACCGGTTATAGCATAGCGGCGGTAAGGGGCGGACTGCGTCACTTCCGTTACGCTGTGCATCTGCGGCACTTTGAATATGTTCAAGCGGTTGAAACCGGGTACCAATCCGCTGATAGCATTTGCGTCATCGTGGAAAAGAAGCAGCCCCCCCCATTCCGTCCGCCACACAGGCGTCAGATTGAAAACATAAGCCGCACGTCGGTTCTTGCCGGGGAAATCGTCATCATGCCCAGTCAGAAAATGGCCCGGCGAATAAGCTGTGGCCTGTGCGTCAGCAAAATCGATATCGTTGAATCCGGTAATTTCACGAAAGAAAGCATGCGCCTCGCCACCGGAAATCCACTCAGCAAAACGAACAATTACATCATCCATGGCAGCACGGACCTCAGCTTCGTCTGGAACCCTTATTGTTTCATAGCGATACTGAAATCCTTCCCTAGCCTGCGCGTATATCGCCCGCGAAAGTTCGTTCCGCTGCACATCGGTCAGTTTTTGTTGAGCCGTTGGATTGAGTTCAATTAGCTTATCGCCACTATTAAATATTTCCATCCAGTCGCCGCGCGAACGCAAATTGGCGAATAGCGCGTCAACTCCGTTACCGGAGAGAAAACCTTCAACGCTCAATCGGTCTTCGTCTTGAAATTGACGCCGTAGCTTTTCGCGGTCGAGCAAAGAATTAAGTGTGAACATGTTTTCTCTTTATAGCTGACGGCACTTTATCGAATGTCGTTCACCTGTTAGAAGCTCTCAGAAAGCGCAACAAGCGCAAATTTTGAGAGATACGTATGACACCCGTCGCCCTTTTCGAGATTAATCCAGAGCTGGACCGCCGGGCGCTAGCGAATAAATTCTCGGCTGACGGGCGGCTACAAATTCGGAACATTTTATCAAATCAGACGGCGCGCGTAATTCAGGAAATATTGATCAAGCAGACGCCTTGGGGGATCGGCTGGCAAGGCGGGTCGAACGGTCCCCATGGCGTAAGAGCCGAGGAAATTGCCGCCCTGACCAATGCGCAGCGCCATAACATTGGCGAAACAGTCAATCAGGCCATGATAAAGGGAGACTATGCTTTCATGTTCGGTCAGTACCGAATGCTTGATGCTTATTTGGGTCAATGGAATAGCGGCGGTCCCCACGACCTTCTGTTAGAACATCTTAATGCCGAACCGTTTCTTTCTCTAATTCGGGAAATTACCGGAGACGACAGCCTAGTCAAAGCGGATGGGCAGGCCACTCTTTACGCTCCGGGGCATTTTCTCGGCGTCCATGATGACAGTCATGTCGCCGAAGGCTGGAAAATAGCCTATGTGCTCAATCTCGCAATTGGCGACTGGCGACCTGAATGGGGTGGATATCTGAATTTTCTTGATGACGACGGCGATGTCATCGCGGGATTTCGACCCCGGTTCAATGCATTAAACCTGTTTCGCGTACCCCAGCGGCATGAAGTAACTTTTGTGCCGCCATTTGCTCCTTCGGGCCGACTTGCTATTACCGGGTGGCTTCGTGATCGGTAGTCCATTAAATGAAGCCGCAGCGGCGTACCAAAATGGCAGCCCCGGCGCTGCATTGGAGATCTTGTCCAATCTCGAAAAAAATGGCGCTGGTTCGGCTGCTAGCGCCCACCTTGCGGCGCTATGCCTGAGAGCGGGAGGTGATTTGGATTCCGCAATCGTGACCTTTGGTTCCGCGCTCGATCGCGCGCCCGGCGATCTCAATATTATCTCAGATCTCGGCTATACGCTTCTGGCTAGGCTGCGCTATGCCGATGCGCTAACGGCATTCAACGCCGTTCTAGAAAAAGACCCTAGCCGCCTCATCGCCTTGAAAGGCGCAGGTCGAGCATTGCTCGCACTGGGTCGATCCAAAAACGTTTTGACACTATTTGCGCCTCACGAGAAAGCTGCGGAAAAAGATGCAGCATATTGGAATCTGCGTGCTGCTGCGGAGGAGCAGCTAGACAATTTGGAGCAGTCCCAATCAGCTTTTGCCAGAGCACTGGCCATCGAGCCGCGGGATCGCGATGCCCTGCTCGGCCAAGCGCGCCTTGCTTTGGCTAGCGGACGTGATCAAGCTACTGATTTATATAAAGCCGGCTTGGCTATCCACACCAATGATCGGGATATGGTCATCGGGTATGCAGAAGCTTTGGAGGCCGGTGGAGATGCAGACGCCGCAACCGAACTTGTCAAACATGTCCATAAAAATCCCGAATGGGTTGAAGGCCAGGCCGTCCTGATGCGGCTGCGGTTTGAGGCGGGCGACCCGGATTATGATCGCGACATAGCATCCGCAGCTAAAATTTATCCTGGCAATATAGTCTTGCAAGACCGCTATGCCGCCTTGCTCGCAGGGGCGGGCGAGAATTTAAAAGCGGCAGAAACCTTGGCCCACGCGCGCCAAGCTTCGCCGGGGCAGCCTGTGCTAATTCTCCGAGAAGCCACATACCGAGCGGCTATCGGAGAACTTGATTCCGCCGATGAGCTCATAAACTGTTTGCCAGTCGATGCGCCCGAAGTTCAAAAGCTCAAAGCACGCCAATTTTTGCGCCGCGGTGACGCATCGCAAGCAGATTCGATTTTGGGACCGCTCCGCAGCGCGGCAGATACGGATGTGGAGACCTGGGCGTTGACCGGCATCACTTGGCGATTGCTGGACGATGACCGAGCCGAATGGCTTCATGGCCAGCACGGCCTTATTGCTCTGCGAGAAATCGAACTTGACCCGGCCGAACTTGATCAAATCCAAGCCTTTCTGCAGCGCATCCACATGACGCAAAATCACCCGATTGGTCAATCGCTGCGCAGCGGAACCCAAACGCGCGGACGCCTGTTTATCCGGCACGAACGCGAGGCAAAGATGCTGGCAAAGAAAATTCGCTCGGCGGTGATTGACCACTGGAATGCGCTTCCCAAACATGATCAACGGCATCCGCTTCTGCAATTCAGGGACCGCCAGCCACGAATTACTGGAAGCTGGTCCGTCAGGCTTTTGGGCAGCGGATTTCACGTGCCACATATACATCCAGAAGGCATATTCAGCTCCGCGTCATACTGGATGCTTCCTGATGGCGGTAACGGCACCGAGGGGCAGCTTGAAATTGGCCGCCCGCCGTCAGACTTAAACGTCGACCTCGAGCCTGTTATCACATTATCACCTAAAATTGGCCATCTCGCGCTATTCCCGAGCAGCCTTTATCACGGCACGACAAAATTCACTTCTGGCGAGCGGATCACCGCTGCCTTTGACCTAGTTGCGGAATGACGTCAACACATACATAATATTGAAATCGGTGAGCAACACATGAGCATACGGCATAACCAAGGATGGTTAGACTACTGGTCCTCTGGCCAAAAATCCGGGCCATCCAGTTGCCTCCCCGCCGGCAGTGACGCAATCCAGAACAGCCAACAAAGCATCTGGCGCGAATATGGACGTAAGCTTCCAAAGAAGGCATCCGTGCTTGATCTGGCGACCGGGGATGGTGCTGTCTTAAAGATGATCCGCCGGCATCGCCCTGACTTGCGGCTCGTCGGCATTGACGCGTCACCAACACTGCCGGCCGCTCCAAAGGGAATTAAACTCAAACCCGGCATATCGATGAAGCAACTCTCCTTCAAAAGCGAGAGCTTTGATGCCATCACCAGCCGCTTCGGCTTTGAATATGCTGGCAATAAACAAAGTGTCGATGAAATCACTCGTGTCTTGCGGCGTAGGGGCAGTTTCCTATTCATCATCCATCACCGAGACGGTCCGGTCGTGCGGTTTAATATGATCCGCCGCGCTGCTTTGCAGTGGGTCGTTCATGAGCAGCGGCTGATTGAAAAGGCTATGGAATTCACCCTAAATCCGCTTACTGTCAAATTACCGGTACCAGACTTGTTCAGGGCAGCAGTTGGCATTGCCAGCGATCTACATCCGCAATCCACGGCATCGGCAGAATTAAGCCAAGCGATTTGGCTTACGCTGCGGAACCGCAATAATGGTCCGATTGGGAGCGCACAGGGCGCGCTATTGGAACTCAAACGACGGGTCGAGGGGGAATTGCAACGCCTCGATGATCTCGAACGTGCCGCTTGCGGCGAAGAGAGCGTGACGCAATATCAAAGATGGTTTGAAACGCGCGGATTTTCCGTCAAAAAGATTACCGATCACGACGGCGTCGATCCCGCGCCATATTGCTGGATACTTAAGGGATACCGAGAACCATAGCCGTACTTGAAACCACTTGATATTTTTAGACCCGCCGACAGCCATTGTCTTAGAATCAAAAAGGGCGACGCGATAACGCGCCGCCCCTTTTTTTACGTAACGACTGAACTTAGAATTTAATCGCAGCAGATACGAAATAATCACGGCCAAGCACGTCATATGTGCTCGGGTAGGTGTTTGCCTGCTCCTGATTGTCGCCAATCGTAAATGGCTTCTTGTTCAACAGATTGTTCGCACCCATCGACAGTGTCAGATTATCATTCACATCGAGTGCGAAGCTCAAATCAAACAAGTTGTACGCAGGCAGACGCTCCGTAGAGTAATCAACATCTGCATCGTCGTCAGTAACACTCGACATGTGACGCCAGCGCAACGAAGTGGTGAGCGGGCCGTCAATAAATGATACACGGCTTGTCCACTTGTACTTTGGTGTAGGGTTACCGCATGCAAGCTGGCCAAATTTGCCGGCGCATTCGTTTACCTCATTTGGCAAATCTTCAACTGGCGTGAACGCGTTTGTCTTGGTGTATGTACCCAAGAAGTTGAAGTTTAGACGGCTCTCTCCAGCACCCGTCAGCGAAAGACCGATTGGCGTCGAGTAGTTCACTTCAAGATCGATACCCTCCACAGCCAATTTGGCGGTATTTGCAGCGAGGATCTGCGCAGGGTTGGTATCATCAAGAATACCAGCAGCGTTACGTGCGTTCGCAAAAACCTGACAATATGGGCTATTGATGTCCTGAATGACATTATAGCACAGGTTCAGAGAGTTTGCGAGACCGCCGCCCAAGACACTGATAGCACCGGTCACCTCAATATTGAAGTAGTCGACCGTTAGGCTCAAGCCGGGCACGAAGCTAGGCTGCAAGATAGCACCAAATGTGTAGGAAGTTGATTTTTCTTCCTGCAAATCGGCGTTACCACCAAACAGGCCCTGGATCTGGGTGTTCAGCTGAAGACCAGTCGTGAACAACGCAGAGCTGCCGGATGGAACGCCCGTAGCGACACAAAGTGCGCGGATCGTTGCGTCGGTTGCATTTGCCGGAACAGCACAAGGGTCGGTGGCACCAGGAAAGCCCTGAGATTGACCGCCGAACAATTCGCCAACGTTTGGAGCGCGAACTGCACTCTGATACTGACCACGGAAGGTGATATCAGGGATCGGAGCGAACTCAACTCCACCCGCGTAGGTCCAAACGCCGCCCACTGCAGCCAGCGAGTAGTCAGAATAGCGCGCCGCACCATTAGCTTCCAAACGATGAATGCCGGAATCAGGTCCAAGCAATGGCACACGGAGTTCGGCGAATACTTCTTTCACATCGTACGAACCAGATGTTGGCAAACCGCCGTTAAAGCCGATGACGTCGCCCGAAGACAATGCAGTATCCGGGATGAACTCTGACGCCATCTTACGATATTCTACACCGACAGCGAAACCGATGTCATCTGCACCCATTCCGAAGTTGCCAAGCGTACCGTTGATGGCACCAGAAACAACCTGAAGAACAGAGATGTCAGTATTTTGGGCGAGGATCGAAATTTGATCAACAGCCGTTGCCGTTAATGTACCTGGGCCAAAGACGTTGATCGCAGTCCCAGTGCCGTCAAGGCCCGCTGAGAAAGCAGAACGCGATACATTGCCGGACTGTATATTGCCGTTCCGAGTACGTGCATAAGAATAATATGCATCATAGCTCAGGTTGTCGGTGATATCACCGCGGAAACCAAGCAACGTGCGGAATGCGCTACGTTCATCCAGGGTGTTACGGCCACCTGTTTCAACAACACGCCGCTGCAGGAACAGTTCGATATTGTCATCACCGGCGTCAGTCGTTTCCGTAGCCTCAAGCTGCACCAGCTGCGCATAGTCCGCAGGAGTAAGGAAGCTCTGGATCGAAGGCAGATTAACCGCGAATGAACCTGTGACTGGCGTTGCGGCCAATTCGTTGGGAACGCGGTTGTTTACAAACGATACTTCGGCGTAAACAGTATGACCTTCGCTAAATTCATAATCTGCAAAACCGCCCATCAGATAACGCTCTTGCGGAACCTGAAGATAGTTGGCGGGGCCATAGTTGTATAGGTCACCATTTCTTGCACGGAAATTGCCCGGTTCATCAAAAACAACAGCGCCATTTTCATCAAAATCGGTGCCGGTAGTATCGCCGTCACCAAAATAACGAATTACGCCTGAAGGTAGCGTCGAGGAGCCGCCTGGAACAAAACCACCACTGCCGTCATCACCGAGAACGGAATTGGTATAGCTGCGGGCACCTTGATAAATTTCAGAGCGATTGTAATATTCAGCATAAACCGTTGCATGACCGCGATCGTCGTCAAATCCGCCGCCTATTGCAACGTAGGCGTTATAGCGCGAGCCATCACCCTCTTCGGTCAAGCCGTATTGACCGCCAGCGATTACGCCTTCGAGGTCCTGCTTCAGTCGGAAGTTTACAACGCCCGCAACAGCATCAGAACCGTAAACAGCTGAAGCACCACCGGTAACAACATCAACCGAATCGATCAGGAAGCTCGGGATGGTGTTAAGGTCAACAACTTGGCTGGTATCAAAGAACATCTGACGACGGCCATTGACCAAAACCAGCGAACGGGCTGAACCGAGACCGCGCAAGTTAAGGGTCGCAACGCCGCCACCCGGGTTGTTAGAGAACGATGTCGTGCCCGGAACAACCTGTGGCAAGGTGTTGATTACGTTTTCAACGTTCACCGTGCCGGAAAGTTTGAATTCCTCGTCGGAAACAACAGCAATAGGCGCTGCGCTTTCAAGATTGCGGCGCGCGATACGCGAACCGGTTACGACGATAAAGCCGCTTTGGTCGATAACAGCTCTCGACTCATCAGCGACTTGATCTTGTGCATAAGCTGGAGCAGCTAAGAGCGCGAGGCCCAATACTGCTGGCGCAGCGCTCGCCTTAAGAAATGAGTATGTTTTCATGTTTTCAAGTTCCCTGTATTCTGGAGAGGTAGCGATTAAAGCCGCAACCTCTATTTATTGCCAATGACCCATTACCTGCACAAAGCAGTCCTTTTGACACGGGTATGAAACGTTGTTGCCGCATCAATTCAAGGCTGTAAAGCGTGCGATCATGTTACAGCGCATCTTTTGTTGCAACTGTAACAAATCGGCAACAGTAGCGAAATGACCCAAAATGTTGAAAAATTTCGGACCAATTGCATTGCAATATATCCTAATTGATGCGCTATGGAAGTTTGAAATAGGCTATATAAGGACTTTCGTTCATGATGTCGAAACAGCAATCCGACCAGACGCTGCGGCGTCTGATTATGATGGGCGGCTTGTTGCTCGCCATTTTCGCGCCGCCAGTTTTAGCCCAGGACAAGGGCCTCGCCCGTCCGCAACTTTTTAACGATCTGGTAGAATGCCGGCTAATCGCCGACAGCGCAGCACGTCTGGCATGTTACGACCAAAAGGTTGCTCAGTTGGACAGTGCACAGAAAAATAATGAGCTGGTCGTCGCAGACCGTGCGGAAGTTCAGGAGGCTGAACGTGGGGTATTCGGACTTAAACTGCCGCGCATAAAATTGTTTAGCGGCAATGATGACGATCAGCAGATTACCGAAATCACGCAAACCGTTGCTTCCGCGAAACAGCTGGGCAGGGGAAAGTGGTTCCTGATATTGGATGACGGAGCAACATGGGTGCAAACCGACACCACAATGCTATCATCTTATCCGAAGAAAGGCTCGTCGATATTAATCAAGCGAGCGGCGATCGGCAGTTTCTTGGCCAAGGTAGATGGTGGCAGAGCGTTTCGGATAAAACGTATAGTCGAATGACACTCAAACTTGCTTAGCCACGAAAGAAACTTGGAGGCATTGCAACGTCTAGCTAATCCATAGGCCCGGTCAGCAGGATCGGATCGATCCGCGCTTGTTTCCATTTCATCGACCAGTGCAGATGCGGGCCGGTCGCGCTGCCGGTTGAACCAATGCGGCCGATGGCTTCACCGCGCTTCACACCCTGGCCGGGCTTCACCAATATTTCCGAACCGTGCAGGAAAGCGCTGTTCAGCCCCATGCCATGGTCGATCATCAGCAAATTACCCTCCAGCGTAAACGGGCTGGCTGCGGCCAGTGTCACCACCCCGTCAGCGGGGGCGACAAAATAGGTGCCGGCCGGAGCCGCGATATCTATGCCACTGTGATAGCTGCCGGGATCACCATTATAGATGCGTTGCGATCCAAACTGGCCGGATATCCGGCCCTTGGCCGGCCAGACAAAGCTCTGACGCCACCCCTTGCTGCCGCTATGAACCGCGCGCGCGGCATTGATCTGCTCCAGCTCGGGGCCACGGCGCGCCAGAAAAGCCGCGCTCTGCGTTGTGGCCCGGCGGTTGATGCTGACATGTTCGATCTTCCAGTTGCGCGGGGCAATGTTGATGAACTGACGCAAAGTCTCGCCATTGTCGAGAGTAGCCACCAGATTGGCGGCCTGACCGGCGTCGCGGTTGAAGGCGATGATGAATTTGCCGTCCTCGTCAAACGGGACGATCTCTCCGTCAAAAGATAGGCTACGAGTCCCAGCAGGTGCATCGCCGATCATCACACCGCCCTGGATCGCTTCTACGCTAAAACCGAATTTTACCGTTTCGCGGAACGTCGACGGCTCGGCGTCATTAGTTTCGGCGTAAACAATTGCCACAGGAACAGCGGCAGCCGACATCGTCAGCAGACAAAGTGCAAACTTGAATCGCCCTGTCACTGCTCGCTTTCGGGCAGATGGGCACGGGCCGAAATCTGCGCCGTGGCATAAGGCTCCTGTTTTTCGACGCTCCAATAACGGAGTTCATCGAGCGGAATGGCTTCGCCAGTGACCGAGCACAGAACATGGTCGCCCGCTGACAATGGCCGGAAACCGTTCGGCATATAGTGCAGCTTTGCCACTTTGTTGCGATTGGACATTAACATTGGACGCATTTACTCCCTGAAGTCTTTACCTGCGATTTACAGGCCCGCAAAACCGGACCCCGGCAGATATCCTGACGAATATATCGCAGATTTCCCTAGAATAAATCCTGCTGTCTGTCATCCGCCGGTTTTTTGATACGGCTCGACGGGCTTTTCGGTAACGATTTGGCGATTGTGCGGGATTCGGTCACCTGCGCGCCGATCGTGCCATCAGCAAAATGCAGGTTGAGACTGCCCGCCGCTGCTGCTGCCTTACGGCTGCCAATCAGGGCTCCGTCGGCCGAGGACACCCGGGCATAGCCCCGTTTCAGCGGCCCGTCGGGCGAGACCTGCTGCGCCAGCCGCCACAAAGCGTCCAGCCGTTGCTGCGCGTCCGCCAAGGGCCGCTGCACCAGCGATATCGGCAGATCCAGCCGCTGGAAACGCTCCTGTGATCGCGCCAGCCGCTGCTTCAGGGTCGACGGCCGCAAAGCGCCGGCGCTGCTGGCAAAGCGGCTGCGCGCCTGGCCGATATTCTGGCTCATGCCATATTTCATCCGCTCGGAGATTTCATCGACCCGCTGCTGATGCGGGCGCAGCAAATCGGCCAGCGCCGGCATCACCCGACGCTGCGTCTCCAGCCGCTCCTGTGCCGTCGCCAGGCCGCGCTGGACCGCCCGGGCCATCCGCGCCTTGGTCTCGTCCAACGATATCAGCCATTCGGATCGCACCGGCACCGCCGTCTCGGCGGCAGCCGTCGGGGTCGGGGCGCGCAAATCGGCAGCGAAATCGCATAATGTAGTGTCGGTTTCATGGCCGACCGCCGAAATGATTGGGATCGAGCAAGCTGCGACAGCGCGCACCACTATTTCTTCGTTGAAGCTCCACAGATCCTCGACCGACCCGCCGCCGCGCGCGACGATCACCAGATCCGGCCGCGCGACCGGGCCGCCGGGTTCCATTTGCGAGAATCCGTTGACCGCTGCCGCGATCTGCTTGGCTGCGCCTTCGCCCTGGACCAGCACCGGCCAGACGATCACATGGCTGGGGAAGCGGTCCGCCAGCCGGTGGAGGATGTCGCGGATCACCGAGCCGGTTGGCGAAGTCACCACGCCTATGGTTCTGGGCAGAAACGGGATCGGCTTCTTGCGGTCCTGATCGAACAGCCCTTCGGCAAGCAGCTTCGCCTTGAGCTTCTCAAACAGGGCCATCAGCGCGCCCTCGCCCGCCAGTTCCATCTTGTCGATCACCACCTGATATTTCGAGCGACCCGGATAGGTGGTCAGTTTGCCCGAGACCACGACTTCAATGCCATCCTCTGGCTGGAACGGCAGCCGCCCGGCATTGCCCTTCCACATCACCCCGTCGATCACCGCCTTGTCATCTTTCAGCGCGAGATAGACATGGCCGGAAGCCGCGCGCTTGTAGCCCGAGATTTCGCCTCTTATCCGGACATAGCCGAAGCGATCCTCGACCACCCGCTTGAGCGCTCCGGATATTTCCGAAACCGACAGCGGCGGGGCGTTGTCACCCTGCCCGCTCTCGGCTAACAGCTTGGCATCTAAAGAGAGGGAATCGTCCATGAATATCCTGTTGATCGGTTCGGGTGGCCGCGAACATGCCTTGGCCTGGAAGCTGGCGCAATCCCCTTCGCTCGGGAAATTTTATGCGACACCCGGCAATCCCGGCATCGC
>JABMNS010000376.1 GCA_013204445.1 Sphingomonadales bacterium | reverse complement strand
TGCCGACCGGGGCGTGCAAATCGGCGAAGGCCGAGCCCTGAATCCTCCGCTTACCACTGGGCGACTGCTGAATGTGTCGCATGTGACGAAGGACGACAATGTCCTGCTGATCGGCGCGGCTACTGGTTATACCGCTACCGTTCTGGCACAACTCGCCGGGTCGGTCATGGCGGTCGAGCAAAATGCCAAGCTGGCAGCCACGGCCGTGAAAAATCTGGCAGATTTTGACAATGTTAAGATCGAAACCGGCAATCACGCAGACGGCTGGGGGCCGCTAGCACCCTATTCGGTGATAGTTGTCGATGGACTGGTCGAGCAGATTCCGCAGGCCTTGATCGATCAACTCGCACCGGACGGAACGATTGTGGCAGCGGTCATGCATGATGGCGTGGCCCGCCTTGCTCTGGGCCGTACCGCCGGCGGTCATGTCGGCTATCAATATTTTGCCGATGGCGGGGGCTGTCCGCTGCCCGGCTTTGAAAAAGCAAAAAGCTTCAAATTTTAAGGCGTTCGGGAGAGTAATGAAATGACTAGCCGCCGTCTTTTCCTTGGAACAGCTATTGTGGCGTTGCTGTCTGCACCGGTGCAAGCGGACACGCTACGCGATGCACTGGACGCCGCTTATCAGACCAACCCAACCCTGGCCGGCGCGCGGGCAGCGCAGCGAGCAACCGACGAATCCGTTGCCATTGCCAAAGCCGATGGCCGCCCAAGTGCCGCCAGCGATTTTAGCTTTCAGGAAAATTTTCTGCGCAGTGCCAATAGTTTTACCGCGCCGCTGCGCCAGTCAACGGCGGGGGGGTCGATCGACGTTCCGATCTATTCCGGCGGTGCTGTGAAAAATGCTATCCGTGCCGCTCGCACCAGAGTGGAGGCTGGCCAGCTCGACCTCCGTGCGACCGAAGCGAGCGTGTTCAGCAACGTGGTCGCCACTTATATGGATGTCATCCGCGATTCGGCGATCGTTAAACTGAACCGTGCCAATGTCGGGGTTCTTTCTGTCAATCTGGAAGCGACCGGCGACCGGTTTGAAATCGGCGATTTGACCCGCACCGACGTCGCGCAATCTGAATCCCGACTGGAAATAGCCAAGAGCGATCTGGAAACTGTCCGCGCGAGACTGATCCGCAGCAAGGAAAATTATATTGCGCTGGTCGGTCACGAGCCCGGCGATCTCGAGCCGCCTCCGCCCTTGCCCAACTTGCCAGAAACACCGGATGAGGCCGTTGATTTGGCCCTAACTTATAATCCGGACTTGCTTGCAACCAAGGAGCGCAGCGACGCCGCTGAATTTGACATAAAGACGGCGCGGGCTGGCAATAAACCCCGGGTTTCCACTTACGCCCAGGGGCGATATGTGAATTTCCACGGGACGCTAGGCGGCAATATTCCGGGCACGGTTTTCATTCAGGAACAATCGACCGCAGAAGTCGGCATTCGGGCAACCATGCCAATTTATCATGGTGGCCGACCAGCTGCGCAAATTCGTCAGGCACAGGCGCGGTCCGGTCAGGCCTATGAACAGATGGTCGCGGTCGAGCGCGATGTAATCTCGCAGACCCGAGCGGCCTATTCCAGCTGGCGGGCATCGGAACGGGTTATCCAGTCTTCGGAGCGTGCCGTGGCCGCGGCGAGCCTGTCACTGGAAGGTGTGCGCGCGGAAAATTCCGTCGGCAACCGGACCATTTTGGATATTTTGAACGCCGAACAGGAATTGCTCAACGCTCAGGTGCAGCTGGTGACCGCGCGCCGCAATAGCTATGTCGCGGGCTTTTCCCTGCTCGCCGCCATGGGCCGTGCAGAAGCGCGCGATCTGGGCCTGGAAGGCGGGCCGCTCTATGAGCCTGACGTCAATTACGGCCGGGTCGACGATATATTTTACGACTATCAAAGTGATCGCAATCCGGAGCCACAGGCGACCAGGACCGTTGACACTGAAGCGCAAAAAGCAGACATAGAAGCATTGCCTGAGACACCGTCGCGACGATAAGGCAAGCGCTGCCGACCAAACCCGGCAGTAAAGGTATCAGTTTTAGGGGTTTCGCACATGGCTGAACAAAACCGGGAATCGTCGATGGAGGAAATCCTCTCGTCGATCAAACGCATCATCGCCGAAGACAAGGCGATCGATGAGGATCGCCCCCTAACTCGCCGCAAAACCCCACTGAAACCAGCGCTGCAGGCGGTTCCCGATGTAAAGCCGGTAGACCGGAATGAAGAAATACTCGAACTGACCGACGAATTGCCGGAACATCAAGACTCATCCGCTCAGGGTGTATTTGGCAACCGCCGCAAGGACGAGCGGCTGATCGACGACGACAAGCTGGACAGCATGCGCCAGTCGCTCTCGGCCCTGGTCGAAAAAGAAGCAATGGAGCGTCGACCAACAACGCTATCTGGCAGCGGCACTTCGCTGGAAGACCTGACCCGCGACTTGATGCGCCCGATGATCAAGCAATGGCTGGATACGAATTTGCCGGATCTGGTCGAACAACTGGTGGCGCGGGAAATCCAGCGGCTGAACGATAAATAAGCCTGCGGACCTAATCCCAATTGCCTTGTCGTGCAGCCGTGCTAAATCGACGCCCATGACAAACTTTTTCAAAACATTCACCGCCGCTCTGCTCGTTACCCCAATCCGGAAAAATGGAATCCAGTGAATCAGATCACCAATTGGAAAACGCCGACCTTGTTCATCCACGGCGAGAAGGATTTCCGCATTCCTTACACCCAGAGCATCATGCCGTTCACCGTTGCCCAGGAAATCGACATTCCGTCCAAATTTCTGATCTTCCCTGATGAAAATCACTGGGTGCTCAAAGGCAAAAATAGCGTTCAATGGTATCGGACGGTGTTTGATTGGATAGGCAAATGGACAGCGTTTTCCGGCGGTCAGGAAGGCGCAGGCGAATGACCTATTTCCCGACCGAAGATCGCGATGGCACGATCATCATCACGCTGACCAACGGCGAGCGCAATACACTCAATCCCGATTTGCTAGAGGAAGGGGTAGCTGCCTTGCAACTGCTGGCTAAAAATCCGCCCAAAGGGGGCATTGTCCTGACCGGAGCTGGCGCACATTTTACCTGTGGTATGGATACGAAAGTGGCTGCGTCACTGGATGCGACGGGCCAGAAGCGAGCGGCTGCCGGTATCAATAATTTTGCCGCTGCGCTTCACCGCCTGCCCTGTGCGCTCGTCTGCGCGGTCAACGGCAATGCCATTGGCGCGGGCGGGATCATGATGCTCTGCGCCGACTGGGTTTATGCTGCAACCGGCCATTACAAGATAGGACTGCCCGAAGCGAAAGCTGGCCTGCCCTTCCCGGCGGTGCCGCAGGTGATATTGGACCATTGGCTGGAGCCATCCTGGCGGCGCCGACTGGCACTTTCCAGCATGTTGCTCAAACCCAATGAAGCGATTGGCGCCGGCATGGTCGAGGCCACGGTGATGCCCAGTGATCTGATCGACAAGTCTGTGGCCAAGGCCCAGGAAATGAACGCTCAACCGGGATTCAAGACTTGCAAGCTCCAGCTGCGCGCCAAAGCCAATGCCGAAATTGATGCGATTTTAGACTAGCCAGTTCGCCATACTCGTCATGCTGGACTGGATTCAGAATCCAGAGCGGGGCTAACCAAAAGAGGTTGCCAGGCGCTCTGGGGCCCGGATCCAGTCCAGGGTAACACACAGGTGGTGATTAGACTGTTGTCTCACACCAAAACCAATGCCAAAGACCCCGTCATGACCTTAGACAAAAATTTCGACCCCGCCGCCATCGAAGCGCGCTGGTATGAGCATTGGGAAACCAAAGGCCTTTTCCGCCCCGAACGCGATGGTCGCGAGCCATTCACGATCGTCAACCCGCCGCCCAATGTCACCGGATCGCTGCATATCGGCCATGCGCTGGATAACACGCTGCAGGATATCATCATCCGCCACGAACGGCTGAAGGGCAAGGATGCACTTTGGGTTGTCGGCATGGACCATGCGGGCATCGCCACCCAGATGGTGGTCGAGCGCCAGATGAACGAGCGCCAGGAAAAGCGTACCGACTTCACCCGCGAGGAATTTGTCGCAAAAGTCTGGGAATGGAAAGAGGAAAGCGGCGGCACTATCACGCAGCAATTGCGCCGTCTCGGCTGTTCGATGGACTGGTCGAACGAGCGCTTCACCATGGACGATGGCATGAACGAGGCCGTAATCAAGGTCTTTGTCGATCTCTATAATGACGGACTGGTTTACCGCGACAAGCGGCTGGTGAATTGGGACCCGGCCCTGAAAACTGCGATTTCCGATCTCGAAGTCGAAACTACCGATGTAAAAGGCCATTTCTGGCATTTCAAATATCCGCTGGCCGACGGCGTGACGCTAGATGACGGACGGGACTATATTGAAGTGGCGACGACCCGTCCGGAAACGATGTTGGCCGATATGGCAGTGGCCGTGCATCCAAGCGATGAGCGCTACAAGAGCGTGGTGGGCAAGGAAATATTGCAACCTATAACAGGCCGCCGCTTCAAGATTGTGGCCGACGAACATGCTGATCCCGAGCTGGGTTCGGGCGCAGTGAAAATTACACCGGGCCATGATTTCAACGATTTCGAGGTTGGCAAGCGCGCCGGCTTTGCGGCTGGCGAAATGCTCAATATGCTCGATGGTGAGGCCAATGTTTGCCAGACCGCCGACGGGCTGATACCGGACAAATATATAGGACTGCACCGGTTCAAGAAAGACGGCGTCAACGGCGCACGCGAACTGGTTGTGCAGCGACTGAAGGAACAGGGATTCCTGATCCCGCATATTTCGAAAAACCAAGATGGCGAAGAAGTCGAGCATGACGCCGAACCACGAACCATCGCGACACCCTTTGGGGATCGCGGCGGTGTAGTGATCGAGCCGTGGCTAACCGATCAATGGTATGTTGATGCGGAGACACTGGCGCAACCTGCTATTGAGGCGGTGAAGTCG
>JABMNS010000375.1 GCA_013204445.1 Sphingomonadales bacterium | reverse complement strand
GTGATTGTGGCTCGGCTCAGGTCATGCTGGCTGGTCATGCTGATAAATCTGGTTCTGCCAGCTACAATGTCGGTCTGTCCGAGCGTCGCAACGAAGCTGTTCGTGCGTATCTTGAATCGCGCGGCATTGGCGGCGGCGCTATCTCGAGTGAAGCCTTCGGTGAATCGCGTCCTCGCGTTGAAACCGCAGACGGAGTTCGCGAACCGCAGAACCGTCGTGTTGAAGTTATGTACGGACCTGGCTCCGGCAACTAATAGCAGCATAGATTATAAATATGAAAAGGGCTGGTCTTCGGACCGGCCCTTTTTCGTTTCCGGTCCCGAAATATAATTGCACCGGCAGCTATTTCTCGCAGTCGCGTGGCGACGGTTTGGACTGCATCCATTTGGCTGTATTCTGGATGGAGAAATCGGAGGAATTAAGCGCCTGATAAGTTACAGCATCGCTTGCGATGGCCCCGGTCTTGTCCCTTCATCGTGCAGATGACATTGATACCCATCGATTTGAGAAGATCACATCCGATATACCGCTACCTGCGCGAATCAGTGCCGATATGCCCACTGACTATGCGCAGTTTATGCCGGTATCCGGATTGTCTCAACTGATTCAGGAGTTCCTAGTTCGGAACCCATCGCTATGCAAACCCATTGCTCGCGGAGCGCTAGTTCAGGAGGCTTTCAAACAATGGTAGCCCGTCAGTCCCGCCGTGCTTTTTGTCGATTGCACGCTCAGGATGCGGCATCATGCCCAAGACATTTCCCGCATCGTTCATGATACCGGCAATATTGCGCGATGAACCGTTGATATCGCTGCGGTAGCGAAACACAATCCGGTCATCGTTCTCCAATTTATCCAATGTGTCGTTGTCGGCAAAGTAATTGCCGTCATGATGGGCTACCGGGATCGAGGTTAGCGTATTTCCCGCATAGCGAGATGTGAATTTACTGTCGGTATTGACAACGTCAAGCTCGGCATCTTTGCAGACAAAATGAATGTTGCTGTTTCGCATCAGCGCCCCGGGCAAAAGTCCCGTTTCGGTAAGAATTTGAAACCCGTTGCACACTCCCAATATCTTGACGCCGCGTTGGGCCGCTTCCATGATCGGCTTGATGATGCTGGAGCGGGAAGCCATTGCACCCGACCGCAGGTAATCGCCGTAGGAGAAGCCGCCCGGAATAGCGATGATATCCAGCCCTGACGGCAGTTCGCTGTCACCGTGCCAGATCATATGAGGTTTTTGCCCCGAAACCGTTTCGAGAGCGACAGCCATGTCGCGGTCGCAGTTTGAACCGGGAAAGACGATTACTGCAGATTGCATCAGGAGTTCGGCTCCAGCGCCGTTTCAGCTAACTCGATTTCATAATTTTCGATGACTGTATTGGCTAGCAGTTTACTGCACATTTTGTCGATTTCTTCCCGGCTGACGGATGGGTCAACATCGAGTTCGAGCAGCTTGCCGGCGCGAACGCCGTTGACCCCGGCAAAATCGAGGCTTTCCAGCGCATGATGGATGGCCTTGCCCTGAGGGTCCAATACGCCATCTTTCAGCGTTACAAATATTCTGACTTTCATCCTGCGCCCTCGCGTTTTTCCGCCGCCAATATCGCCTTGCTATAGCGCCAAGATTAGCCGGGGCAAGAGTAAGAACAAAAATTGAGAAACGCTAGCGATAGAAGCGGGCAGAAAGCCCGCATTTTACGGGTAACGAGCTTCCCGCCCCAACAGACCAAGGCTCAGGTTGGAGTAACGAGAAACCAGCAAGTTTTGGTTACTTTCCACGCTTCTTTCGTTCACTATTGAGGTCGGTCACTTCGCTAACGCCTTCCGGAAACAGCCCAAGACGCCGGGCAACTTCCTGATAAGCCTCGGCTTCTCCGCCAAGGTCCCGGCGGAACCGGTCCTTGTCAAGCTTTTCGTCGGTCTTGATATCCCATAGACGACAGCCGTCAGGACTGATTTCATCGGCGAGGATGATTCGCGAAAAATCGCCTTCGAAAACTCTGCCGAACTCGAGCTTGAAATCAACCAGTCTGATACCGATTCCTGCGAACATCCCGGCCATGAAGTCATTGATCCGGATAGCCATGGCAGAAATATCCTGCATTTCTTCCTGACTAGCCCAGCCGAAACAGGCAATATGTTCTTCAGCGACCAGCGGATCACCCAGCGCATCATCCTTGTAGCAATATTCCAGCAAGGTGTGCGGCAGCGGTGTACCCTCTTCAATGCCAAGGCGCTTGGAGAGAGATCCGGCGGCGACATTGCGGACAATCACTTCAATCGGAACAATCTCGACCTGTTTGACGAGTTGTTCGCGCATATTAAGGCGACGGATGAAGTGGGTGGGGATACCGATATGGCCGAGCAATGTGAAAATATGCTCGCTGATGCGGTTGTTGATCACGCCCTTGCCGTTGATTGTGCCCTTTTTCTCTGCATTGAAAGCCGTGGCATCATCCTTGAAATATTGGATGATGGTGCCGGGTTCCGGGCCTTCATAGAGAATTTTGGCCTTGCCTTCATAAATTTGGCGACGACGGGACATTGATTGGTTCCACTTCGCAAAGAGAGCGACATAAAATCATGCCCCGATTGTCCGAATCATGGCGGATTGAACGGACCGGGGCAACCGAGCCTCGCTATATGCCAAAGCGACTTGCGGCGCAAACAATCCCGTTTCATGATGGTTGAACAAACCATCCCAAGGAATGTGATTGCGATGACCCAATATGCCACCGTCGATGAAGTCATGAAAACGCTTTATGAGTGCATCTCCGGACCGCCAGGCGGGCAGGACTGGCTCCGGGACCGGGAAATTTATCATCCGCGCGCGCTGATCACCCGGACGCGGATCGAGGATGGCAAACCGGTTGCTTACACTTTCGACTATGCTGAATTTGTTGCGGCCACGATCCCGCTGCTGGAAGGACGAAGTTTTTACGAGATTGAGATCGGCCGTAAGACCAATATTTTCGGGCAGATCGCGCATGTCTATTCAACCTATGAGGCCCGCGAAACGCCGGATCATCCCGAAATCCAGTTTCGCGGAGTGAATATGGTGCATTTGTGGAATGATAGTAGGTCAGAGACTGGTGAGCCAAATGGGCGTTGGTGGATCATGTCGATTATCTGGGATAATGAGCGGGAAGGGTTGGCGCTCCCGGCGGAATGGCTGGTCCGATGATCATCGCTGGCGGCAGGTTCATCGCGGCGGCAGCGCTAACTGCTTTGATCGCGGCCATTACCATTGCCTTGCTTAATCTGATCGGTCCCGACTGGGCGCGTTTTGCTCCCGCAAGCTGCACCGGAACCAGATGCTTTTGCGAAATGCCACGGACGGGTGCGGCGCTGTTGCAGCCTGCCAACAGCATCTCCTCCTTTGGTTATGTCTTCGCCGGTCTTCTGATGATCATGCTGGCCTGGTCGCGGGACTGGATATCAGGCTTTCCGCCGTTGGCCGCGAGCATATTGGGCGCAGCAGCAATCATTGTCGGGATTGGATCCGTCCTGCTCCACGCGACACTCACATTATGGGGGCAGTTTTTCGATGTGCTTGGCATGTATCTGATCAGCGGATTTTTTCTGGTCAGCGCGCTAGCGAAATGGCAGCGCATTCCGGACCGGCGTGCAATGATCTATTATGTGTTGCTTTGTGCTGGGCTTGTCACAATCCTCTATGCGCTGCCAGAGGTGCGCCGCTGGCTCTTTTCCGTTGTCCTTGTGGCCGCGATCATCCTCGAGCTTGTCTTTGCGAGACCGCTGCGCCCGCAGATCCGAACCGGCTATTATGTTGCGGGCCTCATCGCCAATATCGTCGCTTTAACGATCTGGAACCTCGATCAAAATGGTCAGTTTTGTGCACCTGGCAGCCTGTTACAGGGTCACGCAATCTGGCATTCTCTCGGCGCGGTCGCACTGTGGTTTGCGTTTCTTTATTATCGCAGCGAACGGCCTATAACCTAAAATTTTTTGCGACACATGGTCGCCGGCGCAGGCCGGGGAACAACTCCATCATCATTCCGCTACTTTCCCCTACCAACCCTGAATCCACCCTGCTATCGCATCCATCATGAGTGATGTAACCGATGCGCCCGAAGCGGCTCCCCAAGATGAATTTGATGCGATAGTCGAAGCGCCGTTTGATGCGGCGCTGTCCGAACGCTATCTGATCTATGCGATGTCGACGATCACCGCGCGGTCTTTGCCGGATTTGCGCGATGGCCTGAAACCCGTGCATCGTCGCCTCTTGTGGGCGATGCGACTGCTCAAGCTAGAGCCGTCGCAGGGTTACAAGAAATGCGCCCGTGTGGTTGGTGATGTTATCGGTAAATATCACCCGCATGGCGATCAGTCTGTCTATGACGCGATGGTCCGGCTCGCGCAGACCTTTTCGCTGCGCTATCCGTTAGTCGACGGGCAAGGGAATTTTGGCAATATCGACGGCGATAATGCCGCGGCATATCGCTATACGGAAGCCCGGCTGACCCGCACGGCGATCGAACTGATGCACGGCCTCGACGAAGGCACGGTCGATTTCAAACCGACCTATAATGGCGAGGATGAAGAGCCGGAAGTCATGCCCGGGCTGTTCCCCAATCTGCTCGCCAATGGTGCCAGCGGCATTGCGGTGGGCATGGCGACCAGCATTCCGTCTCATAATGCCCACGAGATTATCGATGCCGCGACTCTGCTGATCGACTCGCCCAAGGCCGAACATGCCGAGATCATGGCGATCATCAAGGGGCCGGACCTGGCGACGGGCGGAACGCTGGTGGATCCGAAGTCCATAATAGACGCTGCCTATGAAAGTGGCCGCGGCGCGATGCGGGTGCGTTGCAAGTGGGAGAAGGAAGACGCCGAAGGGCGCGGCGCGTGGCAGATTGTGGTCACCGAAATCCCTTATCAGGTGCAAAAAGGCAAGCTGATCGAGCAGATCGCCCAGATCATTGCCGACAAGAAACTGCCGATTCTCGCTGATATCCGTGATGAATCCGATGAACAAGTGCGCATCATTCTTGAACCGAAAAGCCGCGCGGTTGATCCCGAAGATCTGATGAACGCGCTGTTCCGGATGTCCGATCTGGAAAACCGTTTCTCACTCAACATGAATGTGCTCGACAAGGACCGGGTGCCCAAGGTGATGGGTATCAGCGAAGTGCTGAAACAGTGGATCGTTCATCAAATTGAGGTGTTGCTCCGCCGTTCGCAGCATCGGCTCGACAAGATTGATTCCCGGCTGGAGCTGCTCGGTGGCTATATCATTGCCTATCTCAATCTTGATCGGGTGATCGAGATTATTCGCAATCATGACGAACCCAAGCCAATGCTGATGGATGAATTCCAGCTAACCGACCGTCAGGCCGAAGCGATCCTCAACATGCGCCTGCGGTCTTTGCGTAAGCTGGAAGAAATGGAATTGCGTCGCGAGCGCGACAAGCTGCTCGAGGAACGCGACGGGCTTGAAAAGCTGATCGAAAGTCCTGCGCGGCAGAAGACACGGCTCAAAAAAGACCTCGCCGACCTCCGCAAACTTTATGCCGAGGACACCGCATTGGGTGCACGGCGCACAATGCTCATCGAGGCGGCACCTGCGCGGGAAATTTCTCTGGAAGCCTTTATCGAAAAAGAGCCGGTTACCGTGATTATGTCGCAGCGGGGCTGGATCAAGGCGATGAAGGGGCACGCGGACCTCTCGGCACCGGACAGCTTCAAATTCAAGGAAGGTGATGGCCCGAAATTTGCCTTTCATGCACAGACAACCGACAAGCTGCTGATGTGCTGCGACAACGGGCGCTTCTATACGATTGGTGCGGACAAGCTTCCCGGTGCACGAGGCTTTGGCGAACCGGTCGGGTCGATGGTCGATCTGGAGGCTGGTGCAGAACCGATTGCGCTGATGGTTGCCGATATGAAGGCCAGGCTGTTGCTTGCTTCCACCTGGGGGCGCGGCTTCGTTGCGAATATCGCGGATGTTGTCGCTGAAACCAAGAAGGGCCGTCAGGTCGTCAATCTGAAAGGCGACGCCCGCCTGATCGTGGTCCGCCCGGTTCCCGAAGACGCCGACCATGTCGCGGCGATTGGGGAGAACCGCAAGCTAGTCGTCTTCTCCCTCTCCGAAATGCCCGAAATGGCCAAGGGTCAGGGCGTGATGCTGCAACGGTACAAGGATGGTGGTCTTTCCGATGCGATTGTGTTCACACTGGAAGAAGGTCTGAGCTGGGCGATGGGCGGTGTCAGCGGTCGAACGCGGACCGAAAATGATCTGACCATGTGGCGCGTTGCACGAGGCGCGGCCGGCCGGCTGCCGCCCACGGGTTTTCCAAAGAGTGGGAAGTTTGATTGAGCTGACCGTCCGGCGGGCGGCAATTCTTTTAGAGATTCCCTTGACCAAGGTTAATGGCCGTTCGCACCCATTCCTTATCCTCAGCATAGATATGCATGTCGGTCAGCATGACAGCGATCCAATATTTCAAATATCCAAGCATAGTGATTATTAGTACATTGCGCGTCATCGCAAGGTCACAAGATTAAAACATGTTTGCGCAATCCCGTCCCGCCCCCTAGTTTGATCAGAAAGAACACAAAAGGGGGATGCCAGCATGTCTGATGATAGCCTAGACACGCCGGAGCGGGAGCCGGCCGGGCCGGAAACCAGCGCCAATGAAAAGGCCTATTGGTCGCAAAATATCCGGCTACTCTGGACTTTGATGACGATCTGGTTCGTCGTTTCCTTTGGTGCCGGGATCCTCTTCCGCGATTTTCTCGATCAATTTGCCATCGGCGGCTATCCGCTGGGTTTCTGGTTCGCGCAGCAGGGTGCGATCTATTTTTTCATCCTGTTGATCGTCTTTTACAGCGTCCGGATGAAACAGATCGAGCGCCAATATGACCTTGATGATTGAGCGCGGCTGATGGCGACCCAGACACTCATCTATCTATTCGTCGGCCTGTCCTTCGCTCTCTATATCGGCATCGCGATTGCGTCGCGGGCGGGTTCGACCAAGGAATTTTATGTCGCAGGTGGCGGGGTCAACCCGGTGGTCAATGGCATGGCGACCGCGGCGGATTGGATGTCGGCGGCGAGCTTCATTTCGATGGCCGGGATCATCGCCTTTTCTGGCTATGACGGATCGGTCTATCTGATGGGCTGGACCGGCGGCTATGTGTTGCTAGCGCTGCTGCTCGCGCCCTATCTCAGAAAATTTGGTCAATATACGGTCCCCGATTTCATCGGCACTCGCTATTATTCCAAGGCCGCCAGAGTGGTCGCGGTGATCTGCCTGATCTTCATCAGTTTCACCTATATCGCCGGGCAGATGCGCGGGGTCGGGATCGTCTTTTCCCGCTTTCTCGACGTGCCGATTAATCTCGGTGTCATCATCGGCATGGGCATCGTGTTCGTCTACGCCGTGCTCGGC
>JABMNS010000045.1 GCA_013204445.1 Sphingomonadales bacterium | reverse complement strand
TGCCGAAGCCGAAGAAGATGTCGTGTTGCGCGCGGCAATTCAGTTTCAGGATGGCGGCTATGGCACACCGGTTCTGGTGGGACGCGAGGACCGCGTCCGGGAAAAGCTCAAGGAACTGGGCGTGCGTAATCCCGAAAGCTTTGAGGTGCACAATAGCCGCAACAGCCCGCTGGTCCCCGACATGGTGAATATGCTGTATGAACGGCTCCACCGCCGTGGCTATATGGAGCGCGATATCAAGCGCATGGTCAATCAGGACCGCAACATCTTTGGCTCCGCGCTGCTCGCCATGGATCAGGGTGACGCGATGATCACCGGGGTTACCCGCCCTTATTCGCAATCTTTCCGCGATGTCGCCAAGGTGATTGATGTCGAGAAAGGCCGCACCGCCTTTGGTATCCATGTCATGGTCGGCCAGCATCATACTGTTTTCATGGCTGACACCACGGTCAACGAACGGCCCTCGGCCCACGAACTGGCGGATATCGCCGAGCAGACGGCGGCGGTCGCCCGGCAGATGGGGCACGAACCGCGAGTCGCCTTCCTCAGCTATTCGACCTTTGGCAATCCCGAAGGCCGCTGGTTGGAGAATCTCCGCGAAGCCGTGGCCCTGCTCGACCAACGGCGCGTCACTTTTGAATATGAAGGCGAAATGGCACCTGACGTCGCGCTCAACCCAAAGCTGATGGCGAACTATCCGTTCAGCCGCCTGTCACAGCCCGCCAATGTGCTGGTCATGCCGGGCCTGCAATCGGCCAATTTATCAGCAAAATTGCTGCGCGAACTGGGTGGCGATTCGGTCATCGGACCGATGCTGGTCGGACTGGAAAAATCAGTGCAGATTGCGACCATGGCGTCCACCGCATCGGAACTGGTGACACTGGCGGTACTCGCCGCCAGTGGCATTGCCAAATAGGCGGAGTGGCTAGGGCCGCGTGGGGTCGTTGCTACGACCCTGCGCGCCAGGTGCGCCGACTGCACCGATATTGCCAAAAAGCTCTTCGAAAAAGGAACGATTACGGCCCAGAGTCGGCGTTTTGTCGCCATCTGGGCTGATGCTCGCAACCAGTTCGAGGCCAGTGCGATCGACTGCGGTCACGCTTCCTTCGGCATCAAATTGCACGCGCATCACCTGCTGGTCGCGGGGGCGTGGATTGTTGAAGCCATATTGGCGGGTGTCGCGGGACAAATAATACCAGGTATTTTCGTCAAACTGGCCGGTGAAGGTCGGACGGCCGAGCGAAGCCTCCACAGACTGGCGATTGTCGACGCCAGCCTGAATCGCCGACATCAGCACTTCATCGGCAATATATCCTTGATGGCCACGCACCTGAGTACATCCGGCCATCGTCATGGTGCCAGCCATTAGCCCGATCCACAGACTGTATTTTTTGATATTGCCGACCATCGAACTTATTCTCCACTATACAGCCAGCACCGTATCGGTGCCTGACTCTTCATCGCCCATTGCATCTCGCGCGATAAATATCAATATGCCCTGTATCCAGACTTAACAAGCGCCTCGATCGTGCATAAACTTGCGATCCAACCAGCGGAACCAGCAATGTCCTTTTTCAGCAAGATTTTTTTTCGAGATAATCCCAATGCAAAAATGCAGCCTCTGTATAATGCGATTGTCAGCGAGGGGCGGCAACTAGCGTGGTATGAAGAGGCGCATGTGTCGGACAGTCTCGATGGCCGGTTCGACATGATTGCCGCGATATTCTCGCTTGTGCTTATCCGGCTGGAAAAAGATGGCGAACGGGGTCAGGAACTGGCCTGGCTGAGCGAGATTTTCATCAAGGACATGGACGGGCAATTGCGCCAGATCGGCATTGGCGACATGATCGTAGGGAAACATGTCGGCCGCATGATGGGCGCACTCGGCGGCCGGGTCGGTGCCTATCGCGAAGCGCTGGAAAATGGTGCGAACCTGCAATACGCCATATTACGCAATATTTTCCGTGGAGAAAAGCCGGCCGACGGCGCGCTGGACGTTCTCGCCAGCCGTTTGACCGCTTATCATGCCGCGCTGCAAGATTACGACACGGACGCTATCATAGCCGGCCAGCTGCCAGCCAGCGGGCCGGTTATATGATCGATACACCGGAATTTTCCCATATCGTCAAGCTGTCGGAAATCGGCTCCACGCCGCGCACAGGCAAGCTGTCCGCAAGCGAGGAAGAGCTGCGCAAGCTGGCGCAGAGATTTGATCTGCCGAAAATTACCACGCTGGATGCCGCCTATACATTGCTGGCCGGCGCAAATCGGATTGGATTTTCCGGGCGACTGGAATCCGACCTGCAGCAGCGCTGCTCGATCACCGGAGAAAGCTTTCAGATTCGGCTGCGCGAAAAATTTGACATTGCCTTTGTACCCCTAGCGGAAATTGAAGGCGCGGACGAAGAAATTGAGCTGACCGAAGAAGGTTGCGACATGATCGAATATGACAATGGCCAGCTTGATCTCGGCGAAGCCATTGCCCAAACGCTCTATCTGGCGCTCGCGCCTTTTCCGCGCGGCCCCAATGCCGATGTCGTGGCGCGGGAAAGGCTCAAATCGGAAGAGGAAGCCGGACCTTTCGGTGTACTGGCGGCGCTGAAGGACAAGCTGCCCTAGCCCGTTTCCTTTTCGGTCTTGCGGGCAGCCGCATTGGTAAGGCGTTTTTGCAGCCCGTTTAGCCGCTGCTTGCTGGTGACCTTTCCGCCCAGCAGGTCGGTGATGTAGAAAGTATCCACCGCGCGCTCGCCATAAGTGGCGATATGCGCGCTGTGAACCGTGACTTTCGATTCGAACAGCGCATAGGCCAGCTCGTTGAGCAATGCAGGACGGTCCTGCGCGTTGACCTCGATCACAGTAAACCGGTTGGATGCGTCATTATCGACCAGGGCGAAAGGCGTGATGATGAATGCGCCGGCCCGCGAATGCGCCAGCGGTCGGGCGTCGAGCTTGATCGAAAGTTTAGTCCGGTTGGCCAACGCATCCTCGACCGCCTTTTTGAGCCGGTCGAGCTGCCCTTCCTCGGAAAAAGGCTTGCCGTGCGGGTCGTGGACAAGGAAATTGTCCAGCGCCATGCCGTCGCGGGTGGTGTGAATGCGCGCATCGATAATATTACCGCCAGAAACATGGATGCCACCCGCGATCCTGTAAAATAGTCCCGGATGGTCGGCCGCATAAACGGTGATCAATGTTGCACCGCGTTCGGGATAGACATCCGCAAAAATCGCGAGGTCCGTGTCCCCGGCATCAAGCACAAGGCGGGCATTTTGGGCAATGATATCATCCGGTTCGGCAATCCAATAGGGATCGGTGAACCGCTTGGCCAGCTTGTTGAATTCTGCTTCCGGCAGATTTAGCGCGTCGGCCAGGACGGCTTTTTTCTGATCAATCCGTTCCTTGCGGCCACGCTGCTTGTGGCCTAGCAGCAGCATTTCCTGGGCGGCTTCGAACAAGTCGGTCAGCAACTGCCGTTTCCAGCTATTCCAGACGCCGGGCCCGACCGCCCGAATATCAACAACGGTCAACACGGTGAGCTGACGGAGACGTTCTACGCTTTTCACCTGGCTGGCAAAATCCTGGATGGTCTTAAAATCCGAAAGATCGCGCTTGAAGGCAACCGCCGACATCAGCAGATGATTGCGAACCAACCAAGCGACCAGTTCGGTTTCATGCGGCTTCAGGCCTAGTCGTGGGCAAAGCTTCATTGCCACTTCCGCGCCCAACACGCTATGGTCACCGCCGCGGCCCTTGGCAATGTCATGCAGCAGGGTGGCGACAAAAAGCACCCGCCGGTTCTGCAATTTTTCGATGGTTGCGGTGCTGTTAGGATGGTCATCGACGAGATCACCCCGCCCAATCCTTGCCAGCAGGCCGATCGCGCGAATGCTGTGTTCGTCGACAGTATAATGATGGTACATGTCGAACTGCATCTGCCCGACAACGCGCCCGAAATCGGGAATGAAGCGGCCAAAAATCGCCGCCTCGTTCATCCAGCGCAGCACTAGTTCGGGATCACGCGGCGAGCAGAGCACACAGAGAAACAGCTTGTTGGCTCGCGCATCCTTGCGTACCTTGTTGTCGATCAGCTTGGCATCCCGGCGCGCCGCCCGCATCGCCAGCGGATGAATTTCCAGCTCGTGCTTGTCAGCGAGCCAGAAAATTTCTAGCAGCCGGACCGGGTCTTCCTCGAAGAATGTATCATTCGGCAAGGCGAGCCGCCCGCGATCCAGCACAAAGCCATTGAGCTTCTTGGGCTTGCGGGTCAGCGACGGCAGGAACCGGCGAACCCCCGCATTATGGGTTTCATCAAGATGGGCAAGGAACACACCGGTCAGATTTCCAACCACTTTCGCGTTCAGGAAATAATATTGCATGAACCGCTCGACCGAGGACTTGCCGGGCCGGTCGGCAAAGCGCATGCGCCGCGCCACTTCGGGCTGCAGGTCGAAGGTTAGCCGGTCTTCCGCGCGGCCAGTGATATCATGCATATGGCAGCGCACCGCCCAGAGAAAATTGGCCGCTTTGCGAAACCGCTTGAACTCGTCAGCGGTGAGCAGGCCGACATCGACTAACTCCCCGGCAGACGTCACCCGATGAATATATTTTCCGATCCAGTAGAGCGTCTGCAGATCGCGCAGTCCGCCCTTGCCTTCCTTTACATTGGGTTCGACGACATAGCGACTGTCCCCCATTTTCATGTGCCGCGCATCGCGCTCCGCCAGCTTTTGCGCTACGAAGCTGCTATCGGTTCCGGCCACTACATCTGTGTAGAAGCGCTGTTTCGCTTCTTCGTAAACGCCGGTATCGCCCCAGATATAGCGGCCCTCCAGCAAGGCCGTGCGGATCGACAGATCCTCCTTTGCCATGCGCACCATTTCATCGATCGAACGGCTGCTCTGCCCGACCTTGAATCCGAGATCCCAGAGCCAGTAGAGCATCGCCTCAACCGCCTGCTCGGTCCAGCTGTTGGTCTTATGTGGGGTCAGGAAAGCAATGTCGACATCGCTGTGCGGCGCCATTTCAGCGCGTCCGTACCCACCCACTGCCATCACCGCAATACGTTCGCCCGACGACGGATTGCTCACCGGATATTGGTGATATACCGCGATATCGTGGATCAGGCGAACCAGCTGGTCGACCAGAAAGGATTGCGCCGCCGCCATTTCGTGACCCGCCGAAGGCCGTTTCAGCAAGCGCGCGCTGATTTCCGCCCGACCGTTATTGAGTGCCTCCTGCAGCAGCGGCAGGATTTTTGCCCGCGCCTCGCGCATGCCAGACTCGGCGATGAGGCTTTCGATTTGTTCGGCCAGCACCCGGCGATTGATAATATCCCGTTGCCGGACGATCCGCTGCTCCGGATCCGCCGGCGCAGCCGGGATATTGGCACGAACGTTCATCCGGTTGCAGCCAGTTCATCACGATGTTTTTTCGCCAGCACGATTTTTGCAATTTTCGCGGTACCAAGTTTCGGCAACGGCTCGTCATATTGCCAGATATGCACCGGCATTTTGAAC
>JABMNS010000374.1 GCA_013204445.1 Sphingomonadales bacterium | reverse complement strand
TCCTGTAGACTCATCAAAGGCACGCTGGCGTCGGCGCCGCTGTGCAGATAGATCATCTTGTCCGCGGCAATGCCCAGATCGGCGGCATGGCCAGCGGTGGTCAGAATCACCGCAGCGCCCAGCTCCACCGCATCCTGCGCCACCATCCAGCGCCGATAGGGATCGTTGAGCCGGTAATTGCCATGGTCATCCGCCAGCAATTCCTCCGCTGTCCATTTCCGCGCAAATTGCGCATGCTCGCGAGTCAGCGAAACGCCAGCGAAGGCCTCCCAAAGCTCGGCCATGCTCTGCGCATAGCTGTGCCGGTCCATGCCGAGCCGCGCGCGCCGGGCATTTTCGACAATCCCGTAAGCCATCGGCATGTTGATAATCCCCTGCCGCCATTCATAAGCGGTGAGCATCTTGTCGTCATCGGTCCGCAGATCCGTCATTTCGCGGGTTGCCGGCTGGTTCCAGTCGAGTTGGTGACCGCTCCGCCGGGCGCGCTTGACCGTACCCACATTCTCCGCGCTGGATAGGATCACCGCCTTATATTCGCCAGCGTGGACCCGACAGGCGAGCTTGTTGAGATGTTTCTGCGGGCTCTGGCCGCCAACATCGCCATAGAGCAGAGTTCCAGGATCGAGGCCAGATGCCGTGGCCACCGCTTCGGGATGATTTTGCGGTGAACCAAAGTCATGCGGCAGGCCGCTATCGTGAAACAGGCGAATCGAGAGCAGGCAATCAATCGACGCCGCCAGCTTCTCCGCCGCGCCGCTGTCTGCCAGCGCCGCATGAATAGCAGCCGACGCCAGATCAATCGTCGAGGGCCATTCCAGCCCCTGCGATTCTCTTAGTTTGCGTCCGCTTGCTTCGCCGACGCCGACCAGCACAGGAGCCATGGGATCTGCCAAAGCCATTGATAATTCCCTCAAAATAAACAGTTCATCAATCGATTAAAACTGATAACAGACAGGCTAATCAATGCACCTAATAATTTGAGGACTTTTGAATGAGCGGATGGCCAGAGCTAAAATGGGAAACGGAACCGACCGGTCCACTCAAGGGATTGAAGATCGTCGATATGTCGACGGTTGTGCTCGGACCCTTTGCGACACTCAATTTGGCCGACATGGGCGCGGACGTCATAAAGATCGAAAATGGCGAGGGCAAATTTGCCGGTGACATGATGCGCCATGCCGGTGATAATCCGACCGGAGACCTTGGCCCGATATTCACGTCGCTCAACCGCAACAAGAAATCGATCACGCTCAATGGCAAGGATGAAGACGACAAGACGGTCATTCTCGAACTGCTGAAGCATGCCGACGTGTTTTTCCACAATGTCCGGTTGGCTGGCATGGAACGCCTGGGCTTGGATTATGAGAGCATCAAGGCAATCAACCCTGGCATCGTCTATGTCCACTGCGCCGGATTTGGTCAGGGCGGAGAATATGAGAAAAGACAGGCTTATGATGACCTGATCCAATGCGCTTCCGGCTTTGCCAGCCTGTTTGAAATGCGCGGCGACTGCGGCCGTCCGCTATATATGCCTTCGTTGGTGGCCGACAAGACCATCGGCTTGTTCGCCGTCAACGCCACGCTCGCGGCGATGTATCACAAGGAAAAGACCGGCGAAGGGCAATTTGTTCAGGTGCCGATGTTCGAGGCTTTTACCTGGTTCAACATGGTCGAAAATCTATGGGGCGAGACATTCATCCCGGGCAACGGCAAAATGGCCTACACGCGATCAATCAACCCCAATCGCAAACCCTATCCGACCAAGGATGGCTATATCGGCCTGGTCCCCTATAGCGATGCGCAATGGGAGAAATTTTTCGAGCTGGGCGGCAAGCCGGGCGTGTTTGAAGAACCGCGCTTCGCTACATATAAGGAGCGCACCCAGAATATTACCGCTCTCTATGCCTTGATCGAGGAAATTGCCTCGACCAAAACCACCGACGAGTGGCTGCCATTGCTCGATGCCAATAATATCCCAGCGATGCGCTATAACAAGATTGCCGATGTTCTCGACGATCCGCATTTGCAGCAGGTCGGCTTCTGGCAGGAACGCGAAGGCCCGAAAATCGGAAAATATCGGACGATCAAACATCCGGTTCTCTATTCCGCCAGCCCCGCGAATATATATGCCGACCCGCCAACATTGGGCGCGGATAATGATGAAATACGCGGCGCCCTGAATATGCCCGCTAATGACGAATTATAATGATAAAATAGGACGAGGTTTGAACCATGAATTTTGATTTCTCTGACGACCAGAAATTTCTCCGCGATGAAGCGCGCAAATTTCTGGAAGCCCAATGTACCAGCGCGCATGTCCGGGCAGTGCTGGATGATGACAGCAAGAGCCACAATGAGGGCGTGTGGAAACAGATAATCGAAATGGGCTGGCTCGGTGCCGCCATTCCCGAAGAATATGGCGGGCTTGGCCTCGGCATGCTGGAACTATGCGTGATCGCCGAAGAACTAGGCCGCGTCCTGGCACCCGTGCCGTTTGGATCATCCGCCTATTTCTTTGCCGAAGCGCTGAAACTAGTGGGCAGCGAAGAACAGAAATTGGCATTGCTGCCGAAAGTGGCCGACGGCAGCATAGTTGGCTGCATCGCGGTCAGCGAAGGGCCGGGCGAGATCAAGGCCGGCAATATTGCAACGCAGCTGAAGGGCGGCAGCATAGCGGGCAAGAAAATCCCGGTGACCGATGGCGATATCGCTACCCATGCGGTGGTGCTGGTAAAAGATGGCAGCGGCGCAAGTCTCGTCATTGTCGACCTCACCCAGGACGGCGTATCGCGGAAACCGATCAAGACGCTCGAACCCACGCGCAGCCATGCGGCGATCAGCTTTGACGGCGCAGCGGCAGAGCTACTTGGCGAAGCGGGCAATGGCATGGCGCTGCTCGATCAGATCAACGACCGGGCCGCGGTTTTGATAGCCTTTGAACAATTGGGCGGCGCCTCGCGCTGTCTAGAAATGGCCAATGCCTATGCCAAGGAACGAGTCGCTTTTGGCCGTGCCATTGGCGGCAACCAGGCGATCAAACACAAGCTTGCCGACATGTATGTGAAAAACGAAATCGCCCGCTCCAACGCTTATTATGGCGCATGGGCGCTATCCAGCAATGCAGCGGAACTGCCCGAAGCAGCGGCGGCGGCGCGGGTCGCGGCATCGGAAGCCTTCTGGTTTGCGTCCAAGGAAAATATCCAGATACACGGCGGCATGGGCTTCACCTGGGAAGTGGACTGCCACCTCTTCTACCGCCGCGCCAAATTGCTCTCCGTACAGGTAGGCAGCCCGGCGGTGTGGAAAGAGAAATTGGTCAGCGCGCTCGAAGCCAAGAATGATTAGAAGGAATTAAGCATGGATTTCAATGACACCCCAGAAGAAGCAAAATTTCGCGCCGAGGCGCAGGCCTTTCTTTCGCAACATCTGAAGGCGAAAACGCCGGGCGCGCTGCGCTCCGGTGGCCGAGAAGACTTTCTCGCGCGCGCCAAGGTGTGGCAGAAGATCAAGGCAGAAGGCGGTTTCGCCCAAATTACCTGGCCCAAGGAAATGGGCGGCCGCGGCGGCACCGTTATGCAGCAGGTGATCTGGGGACAGGAAGAAGCCAAATTTGATGCCCCCACCGGTCCCTTTGCGATCGGCCTTGGCATGTGTGTCCCGACCGTGATTGCTTTCGGATCGGACGAACATAAGAAAAAATATGTCCATAAAGCACTGAAGGGCGAGGAAGTCTGGTGCCAGCTCTTCTCCGAACCGGCAGCCGGATCTGATGTCGCCGGCCTCAAGACCAAGGCGGTCAAGGACGGGGATGATTGGGTGATCAATGGCCAGAAGGTCTGGACCTCCGGCGCCCATTATTCCGACTATGGCATCTTGCTGGTCCGCACCGAACCCAATGTGCCCAAGCACAAGGGCCTGACCATGTTCATCGTCGACATGAAACAACAAGGCGTCGATGTCCGGCCGATCCATCAGGCTTCTGGTGGCAGCGAGTTTAACGAAGTCTATTTTACCGACGTGCGTATTCCCGATGCCGACCGGCTGGGCGAACCCGGCATGGGCTGGAAAGTGGCCCTGGTCACCTTGATGAATGAGCGGCTGGCGGTTGGCGGTTCGCCGGGGCCCGACTGGAAAGAAATCATGGACTATGCCCGTTCGTCCGGCACCATGACCGACCAGGCGTTCCGCGAGAAATTGGCCGACTGGTATGTCGCGGCACAGGGTTACAAGCTGACCAAATTCCGTACCCAGACCGCCTTGTCTCGCGGCGAAACGCCGGGGCCGGAAAATGCGATCGGCAAGATTATCAACGCCAATCATCTGCAGGATATTTGCAATAGCGCAATCGAGATGCAGGACCATTTTGGTCTGATCGTCGACAAGGATGAAGCGCCATCGGATGCGATTTTTCAGGAAAGCTTTCTCTGGGCTCCTGGCCTCCGGATAGCCGGAGGTACTGATGAAATATTGAAAAATATCATCGCCGAACGGGTTCTGGGACTGCCGCAGGACGTGCGCGTCGACAAAGACAAAACCTTCGCGGAAATGAACTAGGAGCATATTAATGCCTGAACAGCCCGTCCATGTCGTCGCCAATTTCACCGTGCAGGACGCGGCGAAATATCGTGAATATGAGAAAGGATTTTTCCCGATCCTGAAAAAACATGGTGGGGAGTTCATAACCTTTGACGATAATAGCGTCACTTTCGAAGGCGCGGTGCCGCCCAAAGGCAGGATCGTGATGTTCAAATTCCCCAATCAGGAAGCGGCCACCGCCTGGTATAATGA
>JABMNS010000373.1 GCA_013204445.1 Sphingomonadales bacterium | reverse complement strand
GTCCTTGATATAGAAATAGCCGTCTTCGTCCATGATCGCCGCATCGCCGGTGTAGAGCCAGCCGTCGGCATCGACGGTCTCTGCAGTTTTCTCCGGATTATCGTAATAATGCAGCATGTTGAGGCCGGAACGCGTTGCGATTTCGCCGATCGTGCCGGGCGGCACTTCCTGGCGGTTTTCGTCGACAATCTTCAGTTCAACGCTGGGCAACGGGATGCCGATACCGCGCATCCGTTCATTGCCCGCCGGATCATGATCCTCGGGCGGCAGGATGCAGATCGTGCCGGTCGTTTCGGTCATACCATATTGCTGACAGAACAAAGCCTCTGGCATGGTCTGGATACATTGGCGCAGCAGTTCCAGCGGGATTGGCGCGGCGCCATAGGTGACCGAGCGCACGGTGGAAAAATCCGTCTCTTTCGCGCGCGGCCAGTTGACCAGCATCTGCAGCGCCGTCGGCACGAGGAAAAACTGGTTGAGCCCCTTGTCGATACAATCGAGCACGCTGTCCGGGTGGAATTCCGGGATCACCATCATTGTTGCACCGTTGTAAAAGGCAATAGGGCCGATACCGGATCCGGCGATATGCGCGCAGGGCATGACCGCCAGCGTGCTGTCTCCAGGCTTGAGATCAATCCAGGCATGGTCCGGCTTGTCCTCGACCAAAGGCCGCAGCTTGAAAAGATTGTCATTGGTCAGCACCGCGCCCTTCGGATTGCCGGTGGTACCGGAGGTGTAGAGTTGCAGCACGCCTTCCGCCGGGTCGCAGTCGGGCAGGTCACCGGGAGGTGTCGCGGCGACAAAATCGGGCAGCGCCTGCAGGTCGGTACAGGACTGCGTGCAGATTATGCTCTTGGTGTCTGGTGCCGTTTGCGATGCATTTTTTGCCGTTTCGGCAAATTCCGGTTCGCAGATCAGCAAAGGTGCCCACGTGTCTTTCAATACATAGGCGACTTCGGGTGCGGCGAGCCGCCAGCCAATCGGGGCGATCACCATGCCTGCACGGCTGGCCGCGGCAAACAGCGTGAAATAGAGTCCGCTATTCTTGCCCAGCCAGCAGATCCGGTCGCCCTTGCTCAGGCCCGCCCCGATGAAGGCACGCGCATATTCGGTGACGCGGCGATCCAGTTCGGCATAGCTGACCATGCCATCCGAATCGTCAATCGCGATATTGTCGGAGGTTTTCGTAGCCCAATAGGCGATGGAAGATCCCATGCAACGCCGTGTTTCCATCATTTACCCTCTCCTACATATATTTTGCGTCCCTGTTAATCGGGCGGCTAGGGCATGGCAAGGACAACAAACCTTAGCCCCTCCTCTTTAGAAGTCTGAGGTGTTGACTGCCCTCACTTACAAAATTTGGAGACTGGCATCGAGCGATGCCTTCTCAAAAACCACCCAAACCCCGCCTTTAAAAAGGAGGGTTTATTATAGTTTCCGATAGATCAGCGATATATTATTGGCCGGCATCTCGGTCAGGCTTTCGCGAACCAAGTCATTGCGCGTCGCCAGCGCGTCCATATCGGCAACATCGCGCAGACCCCATCTGAGATCGCGGCTTTTCAGGCTGCGTTCGAAATCCATATTGCTCGGCGCGGTTTCGACATCAGCGCGCAAATAGGGGCCATAGAGATAAAGCGGCGCGCCCGGATCAAGCAATGTACCAGCCTTTTCGAACAGGCCGATGCTCGATTCCCACGGGCTGATATGGACCATGTTTATACACAGGATCGCCGCCGGCTTCGGCATGTCCCATTGCGCAGCCTGCGCATCAAGCTGCATCGGCGGCAGGATATTGGCCACCGCTTCGCGCTTTGTCCAGGCAGCGATCGACTGGCAACAGGCCGGATCGGGGTCGCTGGGCTGAAAGGTCAGATCGGGAAAGGTCTTGCCGAAATATACGGCATGTTCACCGGTGCCGCTAGCGATTTCCAGCACCAACCCGCTTGGCGGCAAAATCTTTTCCAGCAGCGAGACAATCGCGTCGCGGTTACGCGCGGTGGCGGGGGCATGACGTTGTTCAGGGCCCATCATGACTTATCTGCCCCGACCAGTGCCATCCGCCGCCAGATGGCGGCCAGAAAGCTGCCGATCACGACATGATAGACCGCCGAAATGGCGCTTGGCACCGGCGCTAGCGCCGCTTGCATGGGGTTGGCGAATTGGGCGACGAAGGTTGGCGTGGAGGCCAGGCTGGAGCCGAGGCCGCTATTCTGCATGCCGACTTCGATACTGATCGTCCGCTGTTCTTCGACGCCAAAGCCCAGCGCCTTGGTGATCAGATAGCCGAGACCGAAACCAAAGACGTGAAGCAGCAGGACCGCCAGCATCAATACGCCGAAATGTTGCTCGATCCGCGCCTTGCTGTTGGCAATAATCCCGCCAACGATCAGCACCACGACGATAACCGAGGCGAGCGGGGAAATGACGGCAATCTTCTCTGTCGCCTTCGGCAGATAGCGGTTGAGCAGGACCCCGGCGATCACCGGCAGCAATACGATCGACACCATATTGACGAACAGGCCCCACTGGTCAATCTCGACATATTTTCCGGCGAGCAATCCGGTCAATAGCGGCGTAGCAAGGACAGCGATCAGGGTCGAGGCCATGGTCATGGTTACCGACAGCGCCAGATTGGCATTGGCAAGATAGGCGACGACATTGGACGCCGTACCGCCGGGACAACAGGCGACGAGGATCAGGCCAACCGCCAGCCCTGTCTCCAGCCCGAATAGCATGGCGAGCGAAATTCCCGCCAGCGGCATCACGGTGAATTGCAAGGCAACCCCAGCCCCGACGCATTTGGGAATTTTCGTGATCCGTTTGAAATCATCGAAGGATAATGTGAGCCCCATGCCGAGCATGATCAGGCCCAGCATCACGCTGACCAGAGGCTGGCCGAGCGGCCGAAAGCGACCGTCGACGACCCAGAGGAAATGTTCGGGCACAAACCATGCCCAAGCTGTCCCCAATATTGTCCACAGGGCGAAGAGATTTGTCAGGCGGTGGATCATATAGCTCTCTCCCTTTTTACCGTTTGCACTGAGCTTGTCGAAGTGCCTGCGTGGACCAGAACCTATCCTTCGACAGACTCAGGACGAACGGAGCAACGGTAAAATGCAATATTGCCTTTTCTATTCCGCCGCTTGAGCAAATTCCTCGGGTTCCGTCCACACCAATATCGGTTTGCGGGCCGCCTGAGTTTCGTCGAGGCGGCGACGCGGGCCGAAATGGGGGGCGGTTTTCAGCAATTCGTCGCCAGCCTTGG
>JABMNS010000372.1 GCA_013204445.1 Sphingomonadales bacterium | reverse complement strand
GAAGAATCGACCGGCGAACGCTGGAAGGTCCTGCAAGTGGTTGAGCAAGAGAAGAAGAAGGCCAAGGAAGCCGGCATCTGGAACCTGTTCATGCCCCCTTCCAACCCGAACCTTACCCATGTTGATGATATATTCGAATTTGAAGGCCCCGGCCTGACCAATCTGGAATATGCCTTGTGCGCCGAAGAAATGGGCCGCGTTGGCTTTTCTTCCGAAGTGTTCAACTGTTCCGCTCCGGATACCGGCAATATGGAAGTGTTCCACCGCTACGGCACGCTGGAACAGAAAGAACAATATCTGCGTCCGCTGATGAACGGTGAAATCCGTTCCGCTTTCCTGATGACCGAACCAGCGGTTGCATCTTCCGATGCGACCAATATCGAAACCGCGATTATCCGCGATGGCGATGAATATGTCATAAACGGCCGCAAATGGTGGTCATCCGGCCTCGGCGACCCGCGTTGCAAAATCGCGATTGTGATGGGCAAAACCACATTCGAGGGCAGCCGCTATACGCAGCAGTCGCAGATTCTGATGCCAACCGACGCGCCGGGCGTGAACATCATCCGTCACCTGCCGGTCTTTGGCTATGACGATGCACCGCACGGCCATATGGAAGTCGAAATGAAGGACGTTCGCGTTCCTGCCGCCAATATCATCCTCGGCGAAGGGCGCGGTTTTGAAATCGCCCAGGGTCGCCTCGGACCCGGTCGTATCCATCACTGCATGCGGACCATCGGTGTCGCCGAAGAAGCGCTCGAAAAAATGGTCAAACGCCTGCAATCGCGGATCGCTTTCGGCAAACGCCTTTCCGAGCACAGCGTCTGGGACGAACGTGTCGCTCGCGCCCGGATCGATATCGACATGAGCCGTCTGCTCTGCCTGAAAGCCGCAGACATGATGGACAAGGTCGGCAACAAATATGCCAAGGCCGAAATCGCGATGATCAAGGTTCAGGCTCCGAATATGGCGCTGAAAATCATTGATGATGCGATTCAGGCCCATGGCGGCGGAGGCGTTTCCAACGATTATGGCCTCGCCAGCGCTTATGCACATCAACGGACCCTGCGGCTTGCCGATGGTCCGGACGAAGTCCACAATCGCACGGTCGCCAAGATGGAATATGGCAAATATGCCGAAACCGCCGACGGCAGCAAGATGAAGGAAGAATTTTCGTCAGGTGATCTGGCTGTCACGCGCTAGGAGCAGATAATGAGGGCAGCAGTACTGGTCGAAGCGGGCAAACCGCTCGTAATCGAAGACGTCGTCATCTCCAAACCGGGGCCGCATGAAGTGCTGATCCGAACGGCCGCCTGCGGGCTGTGCCATTCGGACCTGCATTTCATAGATGGCAGCTATCCGCATCCTCTGCCCGCAATTCCGGGGCATGAGGCGGCGGGGATTGTCGAGGCGATTGGCAGCGAAGTTCGCACAGTCGCGGTCGGCGATGCCGTCGTCTCCTGCCTGTCGGCCTATTGCGGGCATTGCGAGTTTTGCGTGTCCGGCCGGATGTCCTTGTGCCTCGGTGCAGACACGCGGCGGCGGGCTGGCGAAGCACCGCGCATCACCCGGCCCGATGGCTCGACCGTCGGGCAGATGCTCAATCTCTCGGCCTTTGCCGAGCAGATGCTGATCCACGAACATGCCTGTGTCCGAATTGATCCGGATATGCCGCTTGACCGAGCGGCGGTCATTGGCTGTGCCGTGACCACCGGCGCGGGTACGATCTTTAACGCATGCAAGCTGACACCTGGTGAAACCGTTGCCGTCGTCGGTTGCGGCGGTGTCGGGCTAGCGACGATCAATGCCGCCAAAATCGCGGGTGCCAGCCGGATTATTGCTGCGGATCCGATCAAGGAAAAACGCGATCTTGCCATTAAGCTTGGAGCGACAGATGTGATTGATGCGTCTGCGGATGACGCGGCCGAACAGATACTAGAGCTCACCAAAGGCGGCGTTGATCATGCGATCGAAGCCGTGGGCCTTGCTGCATCCGGAGATCTTGCGGTCGGTTCGCTCAAGCGCGGTGGCACAGCAACCATCCTTGGCATGATGCCGCTGGATCACAAAGTCGGCCTGAGCGCGATGGATTTGCTCTCCGGCAAGAAATTGCAGGGTGTGCTGATGGGGGCAAACCACTTCCCCATTGATATCCCGCGTCTGGTAGATTTTTATCTGCGTGGGCTGCTTGATTTGGATAGCATTGTGGCGGAAACGATTCCGCTAGAGCAGATCAACGACGGTTTTGATAAAATGAAAAAAGGTGATGCGGCACGTTCCGTGATTGTCTTTAGTTAAAGGAAGAGGGACTTCCATGAATCCACAGGAAGATATGACCGGCACGATGGACGTACCGGAGAAGGACAAGCTCGACGAAGCAGCCCTGCAGAAATGGATGGAAACCAATGTCGAAGATTTTGCCGGTCCACTCACTCTGAGCAAGTTCAAGGGCGGCCAGTCCAATCCAACCTACAAGATCGACACGCCGACCACTTCCTATGTATTGCGCAAGAAACCGGTCGGAAAATTATTGCCTTCGGCCCATGCGGTCGACCGCGAGTTTCGGGTGATTGCCGGCCTCTATCCTAACGGCTTCCCCGTGGCCAAGCCTTATGGCCTGTGCGAAGACGACAGCGTGATCGGCACGATGTTCTACATCATGGGCATGGCCGACGGCCGGACATTCTGGGACGGCACATTGCCCGACAGCAATCCCGAGGAACGCCGCGCCATCTATTATGAGATGATCGACACGCTGGCGTTGCTGCACAGCTATGATCCGGACGCATTGGGACTGGAAAAACACGGCAAGCCCGGCAATTATTGCGAGCGCCAGATTTCCCGCTGGACGCAACAATATCGACTGTCCGAACTTCAGGAAATTCCGGAGATGGACAAGCTGATAGAGTGGCTCACCAAAACCATTCCGGAACAGAAAAGCTTTGGCATCGTCCATGGCGATTACCGGCTGGACAACATGATTTTTGCCCATGATGAACCCAAGGTCATCGCGGTTCTTGACTGGGAACTATCGACCCTCGGTGATCCGATTGCCGATTTCGCTTATTGGTTGATGGCCTATGAAATGGAGCCCGAAGGCCGTAGCGGTTTGAAGGGCGTTGACCTTGCCGGATTGGGCATCCCCTCTCGCGAAGAAGCCATTGCTCGCTATTGCGAAAAATCTGGCATGGCTGAACTGCCGCCGATGGATTGGTATCTGGCCTATAATCTCTTTCGGATTGCTGCTATTCTACAGGGCATCCAGAAGCGGGTTGTCGATGGCACGGCGAACAGCGCAGCAGCAGCGGAAATGTCGGATCGCGTAACGCCATTGGCACAGGCAGGATGGCAAGTCGCACAAAGAGCAGGAGCCTAAAATGGACCTCAAGGACAAAGTCGCGATCATCACCGGCGCCGGTAGCGGGATCGGCCGCGCTGCTGCCTTGTTGTTCGCTCAACATGGCGCGAAAGTCATCGCCAGCGACATCACCGATGCGGTCGAGGACACGGCGAAAGGTTCCGAAGGCAATATCATCGCGATCAAGGCCGATGCCGGATCGGAAGGCGATGTCGAAATGCTCGTTGAGGCAGCGGAACAGCGTTTTGGCGACCTCCATGTGTTTTTTGCCAACGCCGGCATCGGTGGCGGCTTTGAAGGGATTTTCGACAGCAGCGTCGCTGAATGGCAGGAAGTGTTGCGGGTCAATTTGATCGGACCATTTCTGGCCTGCAAATATGCCGGCAAGGTGATTGCGGAAAGCAAACATGGCGGCTCGATCATCTGCACCGCTAGCGTCGCCGGCATCAGATCTGGCGCAGGCGGGCCAGCCTATTCGGCTTCCAAAGCTGGCGTTATCAATCTGGTCAAGGTTGCATCCCAGCAATTTGCGACGTCCAATGTGCGCTGCAACGCCATTTGTCCGGGCATTACCGAAACCGGCATGACGCAGTTTATTTATGACAAAGCCCGCGAAAAGGGCAAGGAAGACCGGCTCGGCTATCTCAATCCGCTGCGCCGCGGAGCTTCTCCGATGGAAATGGCGGAAGTGGCGCTGTTTCTGGCATCGGACCGCTCATCCTACGTCAACGGACAAGCGATTGCCGTTGATGGCGGCCTCAGCGCATCGCACCCGGTCACCCGTCAGGAATTTGGCCGGACAGCGGTTTAATTCGCAAAGGCGAGATCGTCATTCTCGAGTTGCACGAAATCCACCCGGCCTTCGCTGGCTCCGCAGAGAAATGAGCCTTGCTCACTGTTCGATAATTCGCCTTCGACCCGCCAGCCATCGCCATCACGAACCACGGATTCGATGGCAGAAACGCGAGCATCGCGGCCAGCTTGCCGTTCAGCCGCATCGGAACAGGCATTGATCGCCGATTCCATATCACCGCTTCCCCGGCCATATCTGCTGTCATCGCGCAGGTCGGCGCGCCGACCATCATCGCGCTGGTTTTCACTGCGATAGTCGCGATCTTCATAGCGCCGGTCACGGCTATTTTTTGATGCTGCGCTGGCGATGGCCGCAATGCCGCCGATCACCAATATACCCGCCAATAGATCACCGCCGCTGATGCCATCGCGATGACGCCGATGTCCACGATAACCCCGGTCACGACGATAATCGCCCCAGCCTTTTGCCGTGCCACTGTCGGCAGTCCAGCCCAGCGCCGCCACATCAATCGGGGTAGCGATCGCGATGCCGCTGTGCATCGGCGCAGCCATGGCTGGCGAAAATCCGGTGAAAACCAGCGCGGTGGACGTTACAAAAGCAGAAAATCTGGTCATTTTGGTCATCTGAGACACCCCTATCAAGCGCAGATTCCATAACCCAAAACCTGCAATGGAAAAGAATATAGTTGGTCCAGCCTGTCACCAAGCTGAACCATCATTTCTTGGTCAAGCATGCTCATGGCCTTTAGCGGCGAGCATAGTTGAGCCCGCTGTACTGAACGTCACTCACCCGGTTGCCTTCGATATAGCAGGTGAATTTGCCTTTATCGGAGTAGCGGTTCCTCTGATGGCGACCACGGCCCTGCTCGACCAGAATCTTGCCCTTGATCCGATAGCCATAGCGCGTCCGGTCAACATCGCGGATGTCGGTTACGTTTGCCCGACCATAATTGGTGGCTCCGTTTTCGGCGGCGCGCACGCAACGGTTGACGGCCTGGCGCTGACCGATCTGGCGATAGCCGTTGTCAAAGCGGGACTCGGTGTAACGCTCGTTGTCATAACGGTCGCCGCGATAATTGGCATTTCGCTGATTGCCATTCCGATAATTGGTATCGCGGTAATTCCGGTCGTTGTTGCCGGAACTCGCAATCGCGGCAATCGCGCCGATGATCGCTACGCCAGCAATAATCTCGCCAGCACTCGGTCCACCATTGCGGCCATCCTTGGCCATTGCGGGGGTAGCAGAAACAGCCATTGCAGCAGCAGCAGCGGTTCCAACAAGTGCTTTGTTC
>JABMNS010000371.1 GCA_013204445.1 Sphingomonadales bacterium | reverse complement strand
GATCACTCTAGGCGTTTGCACCCATTTGGGTTGTGTCCCGCTCGGCGCCGCGCAAGGCGAAGTGAAGGGAGAATATGGCGGTTATTTCTGCCCGTGCCACGGTTCGCACTATGACACCGCAGCACGTATCCGCAAAGGTCCGGCTCCGAAAAATCTTGAAGTGCCAGAGTATGAATTCCTATCAGACACCGTCGTGAAAATCGGCTAAAGGACAGAGAAAAATGAGCTTTCCTTGGGCAAAACAATATACACCAACAACCGAATTCGGCCAGTGGATGGACGAAAAACTTCCCGTTCCGCGGCTGATCTACAATAGTCTTGGTGCCGGATATCCAACCCCGCGCAACCTAAACTATATGTGGAACTTCGGTTCTCTGGCTGGAATATTTCTGGTCGTTCAGATCGTCACAGGTATCATATTGGCCATGCATTATGCAGCCAATGCCGATATCGCTTTTGATTCCGTCGAACATATCATGCGCGATGTGAACAGTGGCTGGATGATCCGCTATGCCCATGCCAATGGCGCAAGCTTTTTCTTCATTGCCATCTATCTCCACATCGGACGCGGCCTTTTCTATGGCTCATACAAAGCGCCTCGCGAAATGATATGGTTGCTCGGTGTGGTTATCTATCTGCTGGCCATGGCGACCGCCTTCATGGGCTACGTACTACCCTGGGGTCAGATGAGCTTCTGGGGTGCCAAGGTGATTACCGGCCTGTTTGAGGCGATCCCGCTGGTCGGAAAGCCGATTCAGGAACTGCTTCTTGGTGGTTTTGCTCCGGATAATGCCGCTTTGAACCGGTTCTTCTCGCTTCACTATCTGCTGCCATTCGTCATAGCCGGCGTGATCATCATGCACATCTGGGCGTTGCATATTCCGGGTTCCAACAACCCGACCGGCGTCGATGTGAAGGGGCCTCAGGATACGGTTCCGTTCCACCCATATTATACAGCGAAAGATGGATGGACGCTCGGTGTGGCTCTGATTTTCTTCACTGCCATGATGTTCTTCCTGCCCAATGCGCTAGGTCATGCGGATAATTATATTCCAGCCAACCCGCTTTCCACCCCGGCTCATATTGTTCCGGAATGGTATTTCTGGCCCTGGTATGCGGTCCTGCGTGCCTTTACCTTCGACTTCCTCTTCATTCCTGCGAAACTGCTTGGTGTGTTGGCGATGTTCTCCGCGATCCTGGTATGGTTCTTCCTGCCATGGCTGGACAAATCCCCGGTTCGTTCGGGCATGTTCCGCCCCAAGTTCAAGATCTTCTTCGTCATTCTCGTGATTGATGTCTTGGTGCTCGGATATTGTGGGGGTGCACCGGCTGCGGAACCATTTGTGATGATCAGCCAATTGGCCGCCGCATATTATTTTGCTCACTTCCTCATCATATTGCCGCTGTTGTCGCGGTTGGAAAAGCCTGAGCCATTGCCGAACAGTATTACGGAATCGGTAACCGGCAAGCCACTCACAACTGCCAGCTAAGAATTAGGGACCTGTCGCAATGGTAAGAATTATCGGAATCTTGATTGGCCTGTTTTTTTCAGGTTGGCTCTTGGTCTCATTTGGTATGGGGGCGAAGGAATATATCACGAACCCACCAGCAGAAACTGCGGAGCATGAGTTCCACTTAGAGGCGAAAGAAATATCTTTCTCCTCTGACGGTCCGCTTGGCAAATTTGACCGCCAGCAACTGCAGCGCGGTTTTCAGGTATTCAAGGAAGTTTGCTCGGCTTGCCACTCTCTTCGTCTCGTCGCGTTCCGTAATCTGGAAGAAATCGGCTATAGCGAAGAAGAAGTGAAGGCGATTGCAGCCAGTTGGGCCATCCAGGCCCCGGATATCGATCCGGCTACCGGTGAAATGTCGACGCGCGCACCGCTGGCTGCTGATAAATTTCCCAAGCCTTTTGCTAATAATGTAGCTGCCGCCGCTGCCAACAATAACGCTATTCCCCCTGATTTGTCCTTGATGACCAAGGCGCGCGAAGGCGGCGCACCTTATGTCTATTCTTTGCTGACCGGCTATCAGGATCCGCCAACCAATTTGCCGAAAGCCAATCAGCCGGGACCGGGATTGCATTACAATCCATATTTCGCGAACCTGAACCTCGCTATGGCGCCACCACTGGCGGTTGAAGATCAGGTCAGCTATTCAGATGGTACCAAGGCAAGCGTTGATCAAATGTCCGAGGATGTTTCCGCCTTCCTGATCTGGACCGCTGAACCCAAGCTAGAAGAGCGTCATCAAGCTGGCTGGGCTGTTCTCGCTTTCCTGCTGATAGCGACCATCCTTGCTTATCTGTCCTACCGGACGATCTGGGCGGACGTGAAGGCCAAGAAAAAGAAGAAAGTGACAGAAGCTTAGATTCTTTTGCCTTGGAAAATTTAGAGAAGCCCGCTTCATGCGGGCTTTTTTAGGTCCTGACTGGGCCTAGCGCGCCAAAACTGAGTCTATGGCTTGCTTCCATCCCGCTAGACGCAGACTTCTGGTTTCAGGATCGATATCCGGTTGATGGACATCCAGCCCCGATATCATCATCGAAGCCGCTTCGAGCGATGGATAGATACCGCATCCAACCGCTGCGAGCATGGCCGCGCCGAGTGCTGTGGTTTCGAAAAACTCTGGCCGCTCGACCACGATATCCAATATGTCGGCCAAATCCTGGACCATCCAGTTATTGACCACCATTCCACCATCAATCCGCAGGCTGCGCCAGTCGACACCATCGGCTGAAAAAGCGGTCTTCAGATCATGGCATTGATAGGCTGTCGATTCCAGCGCAGCGCGGGCGATATGCGCCTTTTTTGATGCAAAGCTTAGGCCGGAGATGGTCGCTGTCGCATCGGCGCGCCAATGGGGTGCACCAAGGCCAGACAGGGCAGGGACCAGGTAGACGCCGCCATTACCTTCGACCGAGCGCGCCAGTTCCTCGCTCTCTCCCGCGAATTTTAGCAAGCCGATATCGTCGCGCAACCATTGAATCAGGCTTCCAGCGACGAAAATAGCCCCTTCAAGCGCATAGATACGCTTGCCGTGATATTGATAGAGAATCGTCGATAGCAGGCGGTTCTCCGACTGCGGCGGTGTGTCGCCGCTATTGGTCAGAACGAAAGCGCCGGTCCCGAATGTTGCCTTTGTCTGGCCCACCGCTAGGCAGCCTTGGCCGATGGTCGCGGCCTGTTGATCGCCTGCAGAACCAGTAATGGCGATGCTGCTCCCGAACAAGTCCGCGGCAGTGGTGCCAAGATCGCCGGCGCAGTCGATAATCTGCGGGAGTGCCTGTCTCGGAATATCGAAGAGCGCGAGAAGCTCATCATCCCAATCATTGCCATCGAGCGCCAACAGCATCGTTCTGCTGGCGTTGCTGGCGTCGGTGACATGCTGGCCGCCGGTCAGCCGGTAGATGAGATACGATTCGATCGTGCCAAAAGCCAAATTGTCCCCTGCCACCCTTACTTCTGGCCAGTTTTCCAGCATCCAGCCGATTTTGCTGCCCGAAAAATAGGGATCAAGGAGGAGCCCAGTTTTTGCCTGTATCATCGGTTCGAGACCATCGGCTTTCATCTGAGCGCATTTTTTTGCGGTTCGGCGATCTTGCCAAACAATCGCTTTGCAAAGCGGCTCGCCGGTGCGCTTGTCCCAGGCGACCACCGTTTCGCGTTGATTGGCAATGCCGATAGCGGCAATTTTGTCGGCGCCGCCGACTTGCTCGATCATTTTCTGACAGCAGCGCAGCGTCTTGTCCCAGATTTCTGAGGCGTCATGCTCAACAAGGCCCGGTGCTGGATAATATTGCAGTAATTCCTCCTGCTGCGAGCCGTGCAGTTTGCCGTCGATGCCAAATATCATCGCCCGCGTTGACGTCGTTCCTTCATCGATGACCAAAATATGCTGTGCCGTCATCATCCGCTCCCTTTTCTTCATTCCACGCTATAAGCTGACATACAAAAGGCAAGCAAAAGCAAAGCAAAAGTCGGATATATTGCATTGCAGCATTGCGCGAATCGTCGGTTACTTTATGACGGCGACGATGTATGATCTGGCCATAATTGGCGGCGGCATAAATGGCGTCGGAATTGCGCGCGATGCAGCGGGCAGGGGACCGAAAGTCTTGCTGGTCGAACGCGACGATCTGGCATCTCATACCTCATCGGCCAGCACTAAATTGGTCCATGGCGGCCTGCGCTATCTCGAACATTATGAATTCAACCTTGTGCGCAAGGCGCTAAAAGAACGGGAAGTTCTGCTGCGTGCAGCCCCGCATATCATCTGGCCAATGCGTTTCGTTCTGCCGGTTGATGAAGGCATGCGACCTGCCTGGCTGCTGCGTCTGGGGCTGTTTCTCTATGATCATCTTGGCGGCCGCGAAATATTACCGACTACCAAGAGCGTGAATCTGCTCAAGGACCATCGCGGCGACCCGCTGCAAAAACGCCTGAAAAAGGGATTCGCCTATTCGGATTGCTGGGTCGAGGATGCCCGGCTCGTATCGCTTACCGCCCGTGATGCCGGAGATCGGGGCGCCGACATCCGGACCCGGGCGGAATGTGTCGGATTGGATCGCGCAGCGGATCACTGGGACCTGAAAATCGAACAAAATGGCGAGAAAAGGACCGAACAGGCAAAGGTATTAGTGAACGCCGCCGGCCCATGGGTTGACCCCGTCGCGGCACTATATGACCGGAGCAACCACGCAGCTAAACTGCGTTTGGTCAAAGGCAGCCATATCGTTGTAAAGCGCAAATATGAAGGCGATCAGAGCTATATTTTTCAGAATAAGGACGGCCGCATCATCTTTGCTATCCCTTATGAAGGCGATTACACGCTCATTGGAACAACCGATGAGCGCTGGAACTATGCCGAAGGCGACGCCAAGATCAGCGATGGCGAAATTACCTATTTGTGTGACGCGGCCAGTGAATATTTCGACAAGCCGGTAACCCGAACCGATATCATATGGACCTATTCTGGCGTCCGTCCGCTGTTCGACGATCACAGCCGGAGCGCTGCCACGGTGACCAGAGACTTTGTGTTCGATTATGACAATGAGAACGGCGCACCGG
>JABMNS010000005.1 GCA_013204445.1 Sphingomonadales bacterium | reverse complement strand
ATCTTTCTGAAAGGAAAATCCACGCTCTGCCTGATCCAGTTGCATCGACGACACGCCGATGTCGAGCGTGACGCCGTCAATATCTTCTTCGACCAATATCTCCGCCATTTCAGAATAGCGAGCATGGTGAAGCGTCAGCTTGCCATTGGCATCCTCGACCATTTTATGACCGGAGGCGATGGCATCTATATCCTGATCAAAAGCATGAACCATCGCGCCTTCATCAAGCATAGCGCCGCTATAGCCGCCGGCACCAAATGTGCCATCAACGTGCGTCTCACCGGGAATAATGGCGAGCGCGTCGATCACTTCATCGAGCAGGACAGGAACATGCCGTGCGGCTGCAGCGGGGGTCATTTCTGCCTCCCTCCGCTTTTCTGGCCAGCTTCTTTCAGAAGATACCTCACCAGGCGCCGGTCGACCGGCACATCTTCGGTCGCTTCGAGCAATGTCTGGGGATTCCAGAGGCAAAAGGTGGTGCCGATTCCGTGGAACAGGACATTGCCACTGATATTTCCGATTTCCATTAGGTGTGGCGGCAGGATGAAGCGGCCACTGTTATCAAAGCTTAGGTCTTGCAGCGAAGAAAATTTCCGGGCGCCGGCAGCATCTTTGTCAAAGCTATCGCCAAGCGCGATTGCGGCTTCCCATTGCTTGTCTATTTCGTTGAGCATGTCAGCTTTGCGGCTGAGGCCGAAGCCGACCAGGCAATCCCATTGTTCATGCGTGCCGAGACAGAGGACGCGGCCATCGCTGCTTTCGGTCAGATTTTTACGAAGGAAGGCGGGCACCGACAGCCGACCTTTGTCGTCTATGGCCGATATTGCAGAGCCTGAATATGCATATGCACGTGACACAGCGAAAATCCCTCATCCCAATCGAGGCGATAATCTCCCCGATCCAGAAGTGCGCTTGCCAACGCCCCCGAAAACAGAATCCCGGACAGGAAGAATATCCCGATTACAAATTAGGGGTATCAGGGGAATGTCGGGGATGAAAGGGGATTTTACGGGATACTACGGGCATAAAGAGTTAACCTGCTGTAATATATATATTTAAATTTGCACCAAACTGACCACCAATCTGGGGATCGGCATTTGCTGTGCGGAATTGGCCAAAATCCAGCTATTTCTAGTGGTCATCGGTATCGATATGGTCACGCACCAGAGAGTCGATGAACCACGCTGCACCGCTTTTCTGAGGCGTCTTCTGGGCCTTTTTCGTCCAAAACGCCGCGTTAAGAAAATCAGCATCCGCCACGATTGAGGCTCGTCCCTGCCCAATCGAACATTGAACAAAAAAATCACCCGCGCTCCAAACGCAGTGCACATCTGACACATCGCCTGCCTGCATCGGCTCGAGCTTTCCAACCCCTCGGGTGGCGAAGATATAGTCGCCAAAGCGCAAGTCGACTATATCTGCGCTATCGTCAGCGGCGGCCACCAGTTCCAGCCCCCAGTGGCCAAGCAGAGGTGAGAGCAAGCCGCTTGCCAATGGTCTCTGCGGATCGCCCAGCGGCAATGCCGTCGGCCAGACCAGATCCGGGTCGGTGAGGATGATGACAGCGCCCCGTCACGGACCCAGGCATCGAGATCGGTTAGATCGGCCGGATCCATGGCGCGCGGCTGGGCAAGGATGACGATATCCGGATCTTGCTCGGCAAGATTTTCTAGGCTGTCGACCGCCGCGATATCATATTGCCCCTGCCAGTACCGGTAGATGGGCGCGGACTCCTAACCACCAGAGAGGATCGATTCCATCGAAGCACCCTCACCCCAAACCAGCGGCAGACTGGTCATAAGCTGGAGGCGGGGCCTGGCTTGCGAATGATCGGGCGGAGAATCGGTGGCGGTACATTGCGCCAGAGCCAAAAGCGCCAACAGGGCCGACGGGAGCGTCTGCCAAAAACCAGACAACTAGCGTCGCTCCCGGTCCATCGGCGCATCGAGATTCGGGTCAGGCTTCAAATCCGGCACGGTCTGTCCCGGCAGATTGGTAGCAGGTTTTTGCGCTTCCTGCTTTCCCGTGCCCGATGCCGGTGCCGGGGTGAGCCCCAATTCTGCTAGCGGTTCGGAGGGTTTGTCTTCCGATCTGCTGGTGAGCGGAGGCGCAATGCCCGTCCCATCACCCTGCATTTCTTCAAGCACAGCCTGCTCATCGCTGGCCCGCTCAATCACGAAATTGGCGACGCTGACCAGCAGCAGCACCGACGCCAGACCGACGACGCCGACCTGAATGCGCTGCATCGTGTCCTGTCGGCTCGTATTCTGTGCCTTTTTATCCATGCTGGTCGAGCCAAGGGAACACCGGTAGCCCTTTTTCCTTCAGCCAGGTGGCATTGTAGAGCGAGGACAGATAGCGGAAACCGGTATCGCACAATATGGTCACGACCCGACTGCCCGGCCCCAGTTCCTTGCCAAGCGCGACCGCGCCAGCGACATTTATGCCCGATGACAGGCCGAGGCACAGCCCTTCATCCATCAACAGTCGCTCGACCCAGACCAGCGCTTCTTCGTCGGAAATCCGGTATTGCTTGTCGATCGGTGCATCTTCCAGATTGCCGGTAATCCGGCCCTGACCAATGCCTTCGGCGACACTATTGCCCTCGGACTTGAGTTCGCCATGGGCATAATATTCGTAGAGCGCAGCGCCATGGGGATCGGACAAGGCGATCGTCACATTTTCGTCTTTCGCCTTCAGTCCCATGCCGACGCCAGCCAGCGTACCGCCAGTGCCGACGGCACATGTGAAGCCGTCGATCTTGCCATCCATCTGATCCCAGATTTCTTCTGCCGTCGTCTCGATATGGGCGCGGCGGTTGGCGACATTATCAAACTGGTTCGCCCAGACGGCCCCTTCGGTCTCCTCGGCAATTCGCCGCGAGGTATGCACGAAATGAGCGGGATTGGAATAAGGCGCAGCCGGCACCGTGATCAGCTCCGCGCCAAGCGCGCGCAACGTATCCATTTTCTCTCGGCTCTGAGTTTCCGGCATGACGATGGTAGATTTATAGCCTTTGGCATTGGCTACCAGCGCGATACCGATTCCGGTATTGCCCGCCGTCCCTTCGACAACCCGGCCGCCGGGCTTTAGCAGCCCGCGTTCCTCGGCGTCCTGAATGATATAGAGCGCTGCGCGGTCTTTTACTGAGGCGCCGGGATTGGCAAATTCGCATTTGCCGTAAATATCGCAACCGGCAGCTTCGCTAGGGCCAGAGAGGCGGACGAGCGGGGTGTTGCCGATCAGGGCGAGACTATTTGGTGTGATGGTCATAACACTTTAATAGACATGCCGGGTGAGCACCGCAAGCAGGGCTTGCTTGTCCGATAAAAAGCATGGCTTTGACGAAAAAGGGTCACACCCCATTATTGCAGAAAATAATTGTCCCGAACCGGAGGCTGAAAACAGCGCGACCGGCAAGAAGCGGAGCGAGGGGTGGAGATGATTCATACAAAATAGCTTATCCTGCAAGCCTTGGTATAGGAAAGCAATTTCATCTTCGACCTGGCAGTGTCTCTGTTTGAATTTCCGCTGTTGGGTAGATTCCTGACCATCCGGGTTTAAGTGAATATTAGAAAAGGCGGGCGTCGGTTTTTAATTTTTCGGCATCATTGGATCGGTTATTGATAAAGCGGGAGTAATATTTGGTGTACCCCGTCAGCGATTGATAGACAGATTAGCGTCATAGAATAAGGGAGTATTTTGGTTTCATCGTAGTGACTGTAAGGAACGAAGATGAAAGCAAAATACTCAAAAGCCCCCGCAGAGCGGGTGGTCAAGGATATCCGTAGAGCAACCCGCAAGCAATATAGCGCAGATGATCTGAAAGCCGGTGCTGCCAAGGTAAAAAACTGGTTAACGGGCGGTTTGAAACCGAAATCTCGATCGAAGCGGCAAAATTTTACGCCGATGGCCTAGGCAAAGAAACAGAAGCCGACATGGTCAACGAGATCGAAATTGGCCTGTTCACCGCAAAACCGGGTCGGGAAACGTTCAACAGCAAGGACGTGCTCTACAAGCATCGCCACAAAATTACGTCCGGGCCGCAGAAAATAAGGATAGTGACCAGCAAACGTCCGCTATTTGCCGGCGTCGATCCCTATAATAAATATATCGACCGCAACAGCGACGACAATATTGTTGATGTGTCAGGGCCCTAGGTCCTGCCCATCATGCCATCTTGACGAGTCAGAAGCTCTGAGCCATGCGCTGCCGATGCGATTTTTCTCTGATAATGCCGCCTCGGTGCACCCCAAGCTAATGGACTCGCTCGCCGCAGCGAATGCGCCGGATACCGCTTATGATGGCGATGCCCTCAGCGCGCAGCTGAACGCTGCCTTTTCCAATCTGTTCGAAACCGAGGTCGAGGCACTCTGGGTGGCGACCGGGACGGCGGCCAATTCGCTGGCGCTCGCCGCGATGTGCCAGCCGCATCAGGGCGTAATCTGTCACCGGGAAGCCCATATCGAGCAGGATGAGGCCGGTGCGCCCACTTTCTTCACGGGTGGTGCCAAGCTGATGTTGCTCGACGGGGCAGGGGCAAAGCTCTCGGCGGAAAGCGTCGAGGCCCATTGCGCGGCGATCCGTGACGATGTCCATCAGGTCCAGCCTGCCGCCGTTTCGATCACCAATGCCAGCGAATATGGCATGGTCTACCGTCCCGGTGAAGTCGCCGGCTTGGCCGAAGTCTGCAAGGCGCGCGGGCTCGGACTGCATATGGACGGCGCGCGTTTTGCCAATGCGGTGGCCACGCTCGGCTGCTCGCCCGCTGATCTGACCTGGAGGGCCGGGGTCGATGCGCTCAGCTTCGGCTTTGTGAAAAATGGCGGGATGGGCTCAGAAGCCCTGATATTTTTTGATCGCGAACTGGCTGCCGACACATATTATCGCCGCAAGCGCGCTGGGCATTTGCAGTCCAAGGGCCGCTTTCTCGCGGCGCAGATATTGGCGATGCTGGACGATGATCTGTGGCTCGACAATGCGCGGGCGGCCAATGCCGGCGCTCAGATCATTGCCGCTGCTGCCGGGGACCGGCTGCTCTACCCGGTAGAGGCGAACGAGATTTTCATCCGACTATTGGCCGAAGAAGCCGCACAGCTGCGCGGCATCGGCTTTGATTTCTACGACTGGGGCGAAGGACAGGCGCGTCTGGTGACTAGCTGGAACCATAGCGCCGCTGATATCCGGCCGCTTGCCGAAGCGATTGCTGCCCTGTGAGCGACGACGAGAGCGCTGAAGTCAGCCTGCTCACCCCCCGCATCCTGATCCCGTTCCTGCTGGTTTCGCTGATATGGGGAT
>JABMNS010000370.1 GCA_013204445.1 Sphingomonadales bacterium | reverse complement strand
TGCAAATGCGATAGGGAGGCCCATTGCATTGATGCGGAGATGGATTTTGGTCGTGAAGCCACCTTTTGAGCGCCCAAGACCCTGACGCGGAGTCCCCCTTTAGCGCCGGCTGAACAATGGTGCGCCCGGATTATTGTGCTGTCGATCATTCGCAAACTCGGGTTACCGCCACCACTATCGTTGAATGCTTCGAGCAGTAACTTCCATAAACCAGATAGTGTCCAGCGCCGGAACTGGCGATAAACACTCGACCATTTGCCGAAATGTTCGTGCAAAGCGCGCCAAGCTACTCCCGTCCGCGCAATCCAGAAAATCCCATCTAGAACAAGCCGATGATCCCTCGGGCGCCGTCCGCTTCGCGCACCGCGCTCTGCCAAAAATGGCTCCGGGCAGGCCCACTCTTCGTCGCTCATCAAACCTCGGATCAAAATAGCCTCCTGCAAAAGCTACCTTGAATAAGAAACTACGCGCTTTGGGAATCCCCTTTGTCAGCAGAACCTAAGTCAGAGATGGCAAGCTATTCATCCTGAAGGTTCTGCTCTATTCGATGGAGAAGGGTTTCAAGTGTCTCCAGATCCTTCTTTGAAATGCCTTGTAGGGCCAACTCAAGAAACTTCGCCCTTCTTTCGGCGACATTTTTTATCAATTCAATCCCAGATGGAGTCAAAGAAACTAATAGTTTTCTACCATCGGTTGGGTCAGGATTGCGTGCAACGAATCCCTTGCGCTCGAAGTCGCTGAAGGTGCGCGTCACGACAGCTTGTTCGATAGTGGTAGAGGCAGCCAATTCTGCTTGAACAATCTGCCCAGCCCTCGCGACCCCGTAAAGCAGACGCCATCGTCCGATGTGGATGCCACATATTCGTTCAAACCTTTTAACGATCAAGCTATGAACCCGTATAAGACTGGGCATGAAGCGATTCGCTTCGGGCAACCCCTCAATTTCATTGATGGAGTTGTCGATTTGCGCAGCCGGCTTACCCTTAGAAGCCTTGGATCGTGCCATCAGAAACCCCCGCCTTACTTGATTGATCAAGTAGTATTATAGCGACCAAACTTGAACGCGCAATGGTTTGTTCCTTACTTGTGAAGGTTTATTGTGTCAGGATTGACGCACGAGATTCAAGCTAGTTTCAAGCATCCGCGCCGGAGAAGCGGCGGGATATATCGACTGTTCGTCATCTCCAAAAGCTGGTCTGGAATGATGCTATAAAAAGTTGGCAACCAGCAAGGACAGTGCGAAAGACATTAGAGTGGCTGCAATTATTGGTCCGAAATAGCGCCACCCTTGCGAGAGCAGCCCGGCCATATTGGATTTTACCGCTGCCGCAATCACCGCCAAAAGTAACAAAATGCGTGCAACTTTGTCGGCAATATTACTGAGTTGGTCAGGAATTGGGTAAAAGGTATTCGCAGCCACCAAGATTATGAAGCCGACCACGAACCAGGGAACGCCCTGTTGCCAATTAAACTTCGTCACAGCTACGTCGCGTTCTGAACGGTCCGCATATTTCACACTTATGGTGATCAGAATCAGAACTGGAGCAAGCAGCGCGACCCGTGATAATTTTACAATCGTAGCAACTTCGCCGGCTTGATCCGAAAAAGAATATCCACCGCCAATGGCCTGGGCTACATCGTGGATCGATGCCCCAACCAAGTATCCAGCCTGGCGATCATCAAAACCTAAAGTCCCGGCGATCAAGGGATAAAATGTCATGGCAAATGCGCTTGCCAATGTTGTGCCAATCAGGACAATCGTGAACCTCGACTGATCGACTCTGCGTTGTCCAACGATACTCCAGATTGCCAACGCAGCCGATGCACCACAAATTGCGGTCGCTCCGCCCGCCAGGAGACCAAAAAAAATATTCTGTTTGAGCAGTTTGGCTGTGAGTAGAGCAGTCAAAATGACAACAGTCATAATACCAATGAGGGAGACAAATGGAATCAAGCCAAGTGCAGCAATTTGGTAAAACGTAATTTGCGTGCCTATCAGAACGATCCCAAGGCGCAGCAATGTCTGCGATGAAAAATCTAGGCCAGCCGACAGTCGTTTGTCGGAGTTTACGAAATTCAAAGACAGTCCGATCATTAGTCCTATGAAGATAGAAGGCGCGCCGTAGTGTTCGCTCAACCAAAGCGCAGCCAAAGCAGCGACTCCGACGAACACCAGGCCGGGAAGATAAGAGCATAAACTTTTTTTACTGTTTGGTTCCGACAGTTGGAGCTCACCAAAAAGGTCCGCTCCCATCGGTAGTTCATGCTGGGAACGTTTCATGTATCGCGCTCCAAGGCTTGCAGGGGAGCCGCCTGACCAGCCAAACGTTCCAGTCTTCTTGCCCAATATTCGTTGAGGTCCTGACGAATTTCAGGCGCCATGATGTAAAGCCCAAGCAGGTTTGGAATCGCCATTACGAATATTAACGCATCGGCAAAGTCTAGTATTGCACTCAGTTTGACGGATGCTCCGACTACGATGAACGCGCAGAAAATCAGACCGAAGATCATTTCCTTGGTTCGTCCTTCACCAAAGATATAGGTCCATCCTTTGGTCCCGTAATAGCCCCAGGCTAGCATTGTGGAAAAGGCGAACATCAGAGCTACGAATGACAGCGGGATGGAGGAGCCGGCAATATTTGCGTTGAACGCTGCGGAAGTCAGTTCGATGCCACTGAGGCCACCGCCCATCAGGGTATCGGCCGGAAATGTCGTTACCAGCACCAATCCGGTCAATGTGCATATAATCACCGTGTCGATAAACGGCTCGAGTAAGGCTACAAATCCTTCGGTTAGCGGATCGTTGGTCTGAACGGCGGAATGCGCAATAGGGGCGGAACCGATGCCTGCTTCATTCGAGAACGCAGCGCGTTGAAAGCCGAGGATCATGATGCCAACCGCACCGCCAACCACTCCCTCCATGGAAAACGCGCCAGAGACGATTGAGAAGATGGCTGCCGGGAGGACAGCGATATTCAAAGCTAGAACAATCAGGCAGCCTGCAATATAAAGCACCACCATGAAAGGGACCAATTTTGATGTTACGCGGCCAATTGATTTAATTCCACCGAGAATGATTAATGCAACGAGGCCAGCCATGGCCAGGCCAGCCGCCCATCCATAACCCAACAGTGCGCTTTGCTCGCCGCCAGTGACCTGAAGTATCTGCTGGAACGCTTGGTTCGATTGGAACATGTTGCCGATGCCAAGGCACCCAATGACAATACTGATAGCGTAAAATATTCCTAGGAATTTGCCAAAGTTAGGCCAGCCTCGGCGCGCAAGCCCATCACGCAAATAATACATTGGGCCGCCCGAAACCGATCCGTCGGCATTCGTCTGGCGGTATTTCACCCCGAGCGCGCATTCGACAAACTTGGTCGTCATCCCGACTAGCCCCGCCATGATGAGCCAGAATATTGCTCCAGGCCCGCCTAAAGACACGGTGATGGCAACGCCCGAAATATTACCGATTCCTACGGTTCCCGAAACGGCGGCGGTCAGGGCCTGGAAATGAGATATTTCACCTTCATGTCCCGGGTCGTGGAATTTCCCTCGGACAATATTGATGGCGTGTTTGAATCCGCGGATATTGATAAAGCCCAGATACACTGTGAAAAATACCGCCCCAAAAATGAGCCACAAGACGATCAATGGAACGTCGGCACCAACTATAGGTATTGAATAGAAAATGAAACTAGCAAGCGCATCTGTAAGCGGCTGGACCGCATTGTTTATCTGGGTGTCGATAGACTGTGCTGCGGCTTGCGAGGACGCAAATAATGCTACAAATGCCAAGAATATTCTGATATTTTTTGTCACCATTCTTCCGATTCCCGTTCAGTATACTGGCGGGCTCGTGACCCAGATTATCGAAGCGCGTATTTTGCCATTGTTGATCCAGGAGAAAGTGGATTGGGGGATACGGAAACTGTCACCTGTTTTCAATCGATAGAGGTCACCGTCGATCATCAAGTCCAGAGACCCCTCCAGAACATAACCTTCTTCCTCAACCCGGCGCATGATTGTCCCGTCAGAACGGCAGCCCGGACCAATCTGGGTTAGAAACATCTCGAACGATCCACCGAGATCCGGCGAAAGCAATTCCTCGAACAGGCCATCTTCTCCCGTTCCGATCCGTTTGCGGCTTTGAGCACGTACAATCTTTCCAGCTTCATTCGCCGGCTGTCCTTCATGCGCAAAAAACCAGCCTAGCGGAACGCTTAGAGCGTTGGCGACGGCACGAAGAAATTTGATTGAAATCGTTCGCGCGCCTCGCTCGACTTCGCTAAGATAACCTACCGAGCAATCCGCCATTTTGGCAAGTTCGGCCAATGTCAATTTTCGATTTTTACGCAGCGCGCGAATTTCTCGGCCTACCAGAAGGTCATTATTTGCGAGTTTGGTTTCCGTGCCCATTGCCCGAACACTAGGCATTAAAATGAGATCTGCAACTCAAAATGAACTAATAATGAAAAAATACTATTATTTTTCATTTTAATGGTGGACTATGATTATTTGATACTCAATTCGTGGCGGTAATTTTTATGCCCAATTTTCAATGCCTGTCTCCGATTGATGGTTCCGTTGTCTATCGGGGAACCTTGTGCACGGCCAAGCAAATTGAAGCCGGTATAGAAAAAGCAAGATTAGGGCAGAAAATTTGGCGAGAGGTGGCATTGAAGGAGCGAGTTAGCTTGTTGCAAAAAGCGGTCGACCATCTGTTTGACCGGCGCGAGGAGATCGGATTGGAAATTACAAGGCAGATGGGCAGGCCCATTCGTTACAGTTCCTCTGAACTGGTCAGCCTTAAAGAGCGCGGTGATTATATGC
>JABMNS010000369.1 GCA_013204445.1 Sphingomonadales bacterium | reverse complement strand
GCGGTCAGCTACCGGGTGGTGATGACCAAGGCGGATAAAGTTAAGCAGGAAGAAATGGATATCACGGCAGAAAAGGTCGCGGCGATCGCCAAGAAACATCCTGCCGCGCATCCGGAATTGCTGCTCACCTCTTCTGAAAAGAAGCAGGGTATCGATGAACTTCGGCTTGCCGTTCTCGAAGCCGTGCAGAGCTAAACACCCGAAACCAAACTGCTGCACAAGGCTTTTCTCGACACAGCCGATCATATTTGATTATGGGGCATTATATGAAATTGATAATCGGAAACAAAGCCTATTCCAGCTGGTCGATGCGCGGCTGGCTTGCCTGCAAGCAGTCGGGACTGTCCTTCGAAGAACTCACCGTGCCTCTATTCGGCGACGATTGGGACCATGTCCGGGCGAGTGAGAATTTTGCGCCATCAGGCGGAAAAGTACCCATTTTATGGGACGGCGAGACTGTGGTCTGGGATAGCCTGGCGATCATCGACTGGTTAGCAGACAAGACCCACCGGGACCGTTTTTGGCCCAAAGACGAAACCGCTCGCGGTATGGCGCGTTCGATGGCAGCGGAAATGCATTCGGGTTTCATGGCGCTGCGCCGGCAATGCCCGATGAACACTCGAAAAATTTATGACGGCCTTTCGATCAGCGACGAGGTCAAGGTGGACGCCGCGCGAATCATCGAACTCTGGGCGCAGGCGCGAGCACGCTTTGGCGGCGGTGGACCGTTTCTGTTCGGCACCTATGGCGCTGCGGATATCATGTATGCGCCAGTGGTTTCGCGCTTTCAAACTTATGGGTTTCGTCTGCCCGGCTTTGCCACCAGCTATATGCAGACCATGCTCGACCATGAATGGACCGCGCAATGGATGGAAGCCGCTGAGGAGGAGCCCTGGGTAATCGAGCGGCTCGAGCAACCGAAATCAGCAGAAGCCTGATCGCCCGGGTATGACCGCACCAACAGCTCTCGACCTTGCAAAGCGGCTAATCGCGCAGCCCAGCATCACCCCTGCGACCGGCAGCGTGTTTGACGAGATGGAAGCGATGCTCGTGCCTCTGGGATTTGAGATATCGCGCTTTATCGCCGGCGATGCCCCCGAGGATGGGGAATTGGGCGGTCCGGTCGAAAATCTCTTTGCTATCCGCAGGGGTTCGACCGATTCGCCCCATTTCTCCTTTGCCGGGCATCTCGATGTCGTGCCGCCTGGCGAGGGCTGGCAAACCAATCCCTTTCTACCGGAAGTGCGCGGCGATTTGCTCCATGGGCGCGGCGCCGTCGACATGAAGGGTAGTATCGCCGCCTTTGTGAGCGCCCTGCACCAGCTTCCCGATGACCTGGGCACAATCAGTCTGATCATCACCGGAGACGAAGAAGGGCCTGCGCGCTTTGGCACGGTCGCGCTGATGGACTTCATGGCCGAGCGCGAGATCACACCTGACCTCTGTCTCGTCGGCGAACCGACATCGGTCCACCGGCTCGGCGACATGATGAAAATCGGACGACGCGGATCGGTCAATATGTGGATCACCGTGCACGGCATGCAGGGCCATGTCGCCTATCCGCATAACGCCGACAATCCAATCACCAAGCTTGGCAAGATTTTGAGCGAGATTGATGCTATTCAGCTGGATGAAGGCACCGACTGGTTCCAGCCGAGCAATATTGAGTTTACCGACCTGCATGTTGGCAATCCTGCGCATAATGTCATCCCGGCCAAGGCCGAAGGCCGCCTGTCGATCCGGTTCAACGATCGTCACACAGGAGAAAGCCTCAGCACCATGGTGCAGGAGATTGTCGAACGGCATGGCGGCGAATTAAAGCCGATTATTTCCGGCGAACCATTTCTGACTCCACCCGGAGAATTTTCGGACATCGTCGCGGACGCGATTCGCGAAGTGACCGCAGTGGAACCCGAACTGTCCACATCAGGCGGGACTTCCGATGCCCGCTTTCTGGCGAAAATCATGCCAGTGGTGGAGTTTGGTCTGTGCAATGCGACCATGCACAAGCTTGACGAAGCTGTAGCGGTCGATGATCTTGATCAGCTGGCAAAAATATTTGCGCTCATTGTCGCACGGGCACTGTCCTGAATGGCCGCCGCGCAACATCTGTCTGACATTACCGATACGCCGGGTAAGAACAACATAGTCGCTGCGCTCAGCGCCGCCGCCGCAAAATAATATATAGCGCACCCGCGCCGCCGTGCCGCGGATGGGCCCGGCGCACCGTGGCAATATGCGAGGCATGGCGAGAAGCAGCAAGCCAATCGGCAATCGCCGCCCGGATTGCCCCGCGACCACCCTCCCGATGGCGCTCGTCGTCATTGCGTGCTTTGCCGGTAATCAGCAATATCGCGCGATGGCCGGCGGCAATGCTAAGCTCCAGAGCACCGTCGAGACGGCCATGCGCTGAAGACAGAGTGTAGCCGTGCAAATCGACGGTGACATCAGGTTGAACCATGCCTTTGGCAAGACGGCGATCCCAGCCTCCATCCAGCCCGTGGCGCGTGGGTACTGGCTTCTGATCGCGCAGCGGAACGGCTATGACGGATTTTCCGCCAAAGCTTTCCGCAGTGATCGGACTGGACAAATCGCGCGACCTCATGGCCACCGGAAGGCTTTCAATCCGTTTCAAGCGTCCCTGGTCGAGCGGCTTCACAGTTTCGATGAACTTCTGCCAAAGCGCCTTCTCGCCGGCGGTAAGGGGCCGGTCTGACATTTTTACTCGCCCGGGTTTTGGCGAGCTGCGACAAGCCTAGAAACCGATCCCTTGGGCAGGAAAATCAATGCCTGGCCGCGTGAAGACATACCACCCGCGATTCTAGCCGCTTCTTCTCCTGCGCCCCAGAACGTATCGAAGCGGTTGGCGCCCTTGATCGCCCCGCCGGTATCCTGCGCGACCCAGAGGCCGTCGGCTATATCATGCTCCATGTCGAGAAAGACTGGCGCGCCCAAGGGCACGAACATCCGGTCTGTCGCGACAGACGTGCGCGCGACCACCGGGTGGCCCATCGCCCCCAACGGCCCTGGTCCGGTCAACTCGCCTAAGAAGACATAGCTTTTATTCTCGCGCATGATCTTCATGCCTTCTTGCGGGTTGGCCCGCAACCATTCGACTATGCCCTGCATATTGGTCTTGCCGTCGGCCAGCAATCCGCGTTCGCGCATCAGCTTGCCGATGCCGGTATAATCCCGGCCATTTTGACCGGCATAGCCGATCCGCATGATCGACCCGTCGGGTAGCGCCAGCCGGCCGCTGCCCTGGATCTGCAGAAAGAACAGATCAATATAATCCTGTGCCCAGGCGATCTCCAGTCCCTGACCAACCAGCGCGCCATCATCTATTTGGGCCCGGTCTTCAAACGGCACCAATTTGGTCCCGTCGACCTTGCCGCGAATACGCTTGTCTTTCAGCGCTTCGGAAAACAGGCCTAGGTCGACGTCGAGCAAATTATCGGGTCGCCTATAGATCGGTACCGGATATTTGGCGTTATTGAGCCTGGATCCACTAATCTGCGGTTCAAAATAGCCGGTTGCGAAAGCTTTGCCGTTACCAATTTGCACCGTTTCGAAATAGGATGCGAAAAAGCGCGCGGCATCATTATCCTGCCAGCCCTGGGCGGCGTCGCACGACAATTGCCAGTCGGCACCATTTGTCAGACCACTATTATCCTCGCGCCGGACCAGCGACGAACAACTGGTGCGAAAGGATTGCAATGCAGATGCGGCTTTTGGCGCCGCCAGACGGAGGCTGCTGATATCTGGCCCCAGCGCAATACCGGAACCGGTTGCACGGGTTGGGTCATCGCCGATTTTTACCAGTTGCGCGGAATCGACTGGCTGGAACGTTTGTGCCACACCATTGTTGGACGGCGGCGGGGTGGCATCGGGCATATCGCCGGCAACCCATTCACTTTCCTGCTGCTGGGCCGGCTGTGTGGATCGGCCTTGAGCGGTGCCTTCAGGAATGATTGTCATGGAGCAGGCGCTGACCATTGCCATCGCCCCGAACAGCACCCCGTTTTTCATAACCATGTTGTTAGCCGATCGAGGGTTAGACCTCATCGGTTTCGTCGAGCAACCAATTGGGATCGGCACTGGATAGATCGCGGCTGAAGGTCCAGACATCGTGAGTTTCGGACGCGTCGGATAGCGAACCGCCAATCAGATTGCCCTTTTTGTCTTTGACCACCGATGCGATATCGGCATCGAATTGCACCGTGATGCGGGCCACAGGGCGACGATATTCCGCTTCCGAAATGCGCGCCTTGTCGATCCGAACCAGCTGGTTCTCAAGGATTTCGCCGCGTTTTTCCCGCTCGTCGATGACTTCGACAAAGCTTTCGTAAACATCATCATCACAAAGGGATTTCAATTCTTCCTTGTCGCCTTTCCAGAAGGCTTCCAGAATCATGGCATAGGCCGCTTGCGAACCCTCGACGAACCGGCCTACATCGAAATTGCGATCAGCGCTCAGGATTTTACGCATCCCGTCTTCGGCGCTGCTGTCATAGACCATCGCAGGCGCTCCGGCAGGTGCGATGTCGATATCCGGAACATGCGGTTTGGCATCTTCCAAAGGCCTGCGATCATTGGCACGAGGCTCAATGTTGCGCGGCATATGTTCCTGCTCATGACCGCTACGCTTGCCCAGCACCGAATAGAGACGCAAGCCGAGAAAGGCCGCTACCATAGCCAATAATACAATTTCGATGGTCACTTCACAATCCAATCTTTTCTATGACCCTATACATAGGCAGAAATAGGGGCGGTTTCAAATGGCATTTGAGGAAAAGCCGCTTTGCCGCAATTGGCCAGCCTCTTCTAACGACCAAATTGTGAACCTGCGCTTACAAATATACCGGCATGCCGGGCTTCTCGATAGCGGTTTACTCTTTCATTGCCCTTGGTTCCGTCCCCTGCTAGGCGCGCTGCGAACGGCGGAGCAATATGCGCCAAAGGACATGTTTGACTAATTTTCCGAAAGGACAGGCCCGATGGCTGATGATAATGAAAAAAACGAATCCGAAGCGAAAACCACCGGCTATGTGACGACTCCGGACCCGCTCGCCAATGGCGCGGACACCCAACCACAGATCGGCGTGATTTCGCAATATGTGAAGGACCTGTCGGTTGAAAATCCCAACGCACCGGACGTCTACCAGTGGAATGCACAGCCACAGATTGATGTGCAGTTCAATATCGGTTCTTCGCAGATCTCTGATGAAGTTCACGAAGTCGAACTGAAGATCGACGTCACCGCCAAATCGGATGAAGGCGTCGCCTTCGCCATAGAGCTGCTTTATTGCGGTCTTTTCGGTCTGCGCAACGTCTCAGAAGAGCAGGGACATCCGTTTCTGTTTGCCGAAGCCCCACGGCTCCTCTTCCCCTTTGCCCGAGCAATTATTTCCAACGCCGTGCGCGATGCCGGATTCCAGCCTTTGCTGCTTGAGCCGATTGATTTCACGGCGCTCTATCTGCAGCAACGCGAACAGATGGCGGCACAGCAATCGGGCGAACAACCGGTTGGTAACGCCTAAACAACCTTGCTAGGATAGCAGGCATGAACCTGCTTAAATCCACCGGAACGATCGCGGGGCTGACTTTGGTCAGCCGCGTTTTCGGTTTTGTCCGCGACATCATGCTGGCCCGGATCCTCGGCGCCGGCGCCGCAGCGGACGCCTGGCAGCTGGCGTTTCAGCTGCCCAATATCTTCCGCCGGCTATTCGCCGAAGGCGCGTTTTCGGCTGCCTTTGTGCCGCTGTTTAACCGCAAGATGGAAGCGGATGAAGAGCGGACGGCGGCGCAGAATTTCGTGATAGAGGTGCTGTCGGTATTCGTACCGCTGCTGCTGGTCTTTTCGGCGGTCATGATGCTCGCCATGCCCGGCATCATCTGGCTGATTGACGATTTCGGACGAGGCGGACGCACCGACGGTTTTTCGGTTTCACTGGCTCGGATAACCTTTCCCT
>JABMNS010000368.1 GCA_013204445.1 Sphingomonadales bacterium | reverse complement strand
GGCCAAGTCTATCAAACCAGTTCGCCGCTATGGCAGCCATTGGCGACCTGGTTGTTTCTATTCTCGCCGCTGTTGCTGCTGGCTGGCCGAGGCTGGCTGATTTCCCTGCTTTGGATGGCGGGGCTTTTGGGCACCGCTATCGCACATTTAAGCTGGTATTCTCAACAAACCAGTGAGCCGGCGTCGATCTACATCGCTGTCATCACCAGCGTACCAATCTTTGCGCTGCTCATCTCAATTTTCGTTATGAAAATTAGCTCCCGACAGGCTTTCTGGAAGCAAATTGGGCAATTTGCCCTGGCGTCATTTGTCGCCGGCGTGACGCTTAAATTAATAGCAGATGGTTTGACCGAAGGCGGTCTCTCTGGATCAGAAGATAATATAGCTAAGGTAGCTGCCATCCAGTTGGGGCTATGGAGCGCTGCTGCGATATTCATCTATGTCTTCAAGCGCTCCGCCTCCGGCATCAGCATGGCCGTGATTTGGATCGCTGCGGCAATCATAAGCTTCGTCAGCAGCATCGCACAATCGGCCGAGCCATTGGTCAACGCGATATTGTTCATGGCATTCTGGGCCGCCATTGGCTGGAGCGCGATATATTCCGGATGGAGAAATGTGTTCCAGGCGGTCGTCGCGATCATCGCGCTACGCCTGATCGTCCTGAGTTTTGAACTTGCATCTGACCTTTTGAGCAGCGGGCTCGGGCTGATATTCGCGGGCGCGATCACCATTGCCATTGCCGTTATCGCCTATCGCATTTCCAAAGCACTTGCTCCGACCAAAGCACCGGCTGCCCAGCAGGCCAATGATGGAGGCGACCAATGAACCGATATCGTCGCTTCTTCCTGCCGCTGGCGCTGTTGCTGCCGCTGGTCGGGCTTGGCCTGATCTGGTTGCTGGCGGAGAGAGAATCGGATCAGGGGACCGAGTGGGAGGTACCGATTGCCGGCTATGACCCGCGTGATTTGCTGCGCGGACATTATGTGCAGTTTCGCTTCGACTGGCCCGCCGTTCAGGAAGATGACGTGCCGGCATGGTCGGTATCGCAGACAAGTCTGTGCATAATCGGAACTGCCCCCAATATCGAGAGCGTCGAAGTGCAGAACCTGGCTGCACCGGATTCATCATCGGCGTCGGTCTGCGATGCAACGGCAAATGCAAATCCGTGGAGCGAAGAAGGCGATGATGGGCTGATCCGCGACCGGATTTACGTGCCTCAGGGAGCCGCTCGCGATTATGAAACAAAGCTGGCCAATGCAAAATTACAGGGCATTGTTCGCATCCGCATCAACAACAGTGGTTTCATCACGCCGCTATCATTGCGCTTTCAACCGCGGCCTCAGGAAATGGTCGCTCAGGACGAAGCGGAGTGAAGGTCAAGGTCACCGGCGGTTGCCATTGCGGCGCTGTCCGCTTCGAAGCTTATGTCGAAAATTCCTCGGAAATGCTCGACTGCAATTGCTCGATCTGCGTGCGGACCGGTTTTTTGCATATGTTCGTGGCGCATCAAGAATTCACCTTGCTGAAGGGCGCGGATGATCTGACCAGCTACAGATTTGGCAGCGGACAGGCGGAGCATCTGTTTTGCAACCATTGCGGCGTCAAAAGCTTCTATCAGCCAAGATCCCATCCGGATTGCTGGAGCGTGAATTATCACTGCCTTGATGCCGGTCACGGGCTGACCCCGACCATCACAAAATTCGACGGCCAGAACTGGGAAGCCGCGAAAGCCAGATCGGCATAGATAATCGATGCTTGCAGACCGCCACAAAAACGGCCCGCTGAATCTTTCTAGCGGGGCGTTTCTGCGGGTATTCGATTACCTTTAGTCAGCCAATATTAGGCTAGATCAAAGCGGTCGGCGTTCATGACCTTGGTCCAGGCGGCGACAAAGTCGGTGACGAACTTCCGTTCATGGCCGTTCTCGGCATAGACTTCTGCGATTGCACGCAACTGCGAATTGGAACCGAAGACAAGATCGGACCGCGTTGCCGTCCACTTTTGTTCGCCGGATTGGCGATCACTGCCGATATATTGCTCGTCGTTGCTGGTTTCGACGACTTTCCAGGACGTCTTCATGTCGAGCAGATTGACGAAGAAGTCATTGGTCAGCTGGCCGACCCGGTCGGTCAAAACGCCATCCGCTATATTCCCGGCATTGGCACCAAGAACGCGCAGGCCGCCGACCAGCACCGTCATCTCCGGCGGGCTGAGTTGCATCAGTGACGCCCGGTCGAGCATCAATTCCTCGGTCGGCATCGAATGTTTTGCCGACAGATAGTTGCGGAAGGCGTCGGCCTTTGGCTCGAGCGGATCGAAGCTGTCGGCGTCGGTCATCTCGTCGGTGGCATCGCCGCGACCGCCGGTGAACGGAACGGCGATGTCGATGCCGGCATCCTTCGCAGCCTTCTCGACCGCTGCCGTGCCGCCGAGCACGATCATGTCAGCCATGGAGATCGGGCTGTCGCCTTTGATCTCTTCCAGTTTCGACAGCACTTTCGCCAGTTCTGCCGGGTCACTGACCGCCCAGTCTTTCTGCGGCGCAAGCCGGACACGCGCGCCATTGGCGCCGCCCCGGTGATCCGAATGTCGATGGGTCGAGGCTGACGCCCAGGCCGCTTTCACCAGTTCGGAAATTGTCAGTCCGCTGACGAGAATTGCCTGCTTCATGTCGGCTATTTCGCTGTCGCTCGGATAATGACCCGCGGGAACCGGATCCTGCCAGATCAGGTCTTCCGCCGGCACTTCCGAACCGAGATAGCGAACCTTCGGCCCCATGTCGCGATGGGTCAGCTTGAACCAGGCGCGGGCAAATGCGTCGGCGAAGGCGCCGGGATTATCGCGAAAATGTTCTGAAATCTTGCGATAGGCAGGATCGACCTTCATCGCCATGTCGGCGGTGGTCATTAAGGTTGGAACCTTTTTCGATGGATTGTCTGCCGCAGGGGCCATATCTTCTGGTTTCTGGCCGATCGGCTGCCATTGCTGGGCGCCAGCCGGACTGTGCACCAGCTCATATTCATAATCGAGCAGCATGTGAAAATAGTTCATCGTCCACTTGACCGGGGTCGGGGTCCACGCGCCTTCGAGGCCCGAGGTAATCGCGTGACCACCTACACCGCTCTCATATTTACTGTTCCAGCCAAAGCCTTGCGCAGCAATATCCTCTCCTTCAGGCTCGGGACCAAGCAGGGCGGCATCGCCCGCGCCGTGGCATTTGCCGAACGTATGGCCGCCAGCGGTAAGCGCGACGGTTTCCTCGTCATTCATCGCCATGCGATCGAAGGTTTCGCGAATGTCGCGCGCTGATAGCACCGGATCGGGATTGCCACCCGGGCCTTCCGGATTGACGTAGATCAGGCCCATCTGGATCGCTGCCAGCGGATTTTCGAGTGCCTTGTCCTCGGCGATCCGGGTCTCCGCCCCGGTATTGACCCATTTATCCTCGCTGCCCCAATAGATGTCGCGCTGCGGTTCATAGCTGTCGGCACGGCCGCCGCCAAAGCCGAATACCGGGCCACTCATCGATTCGATGGCGACATTGCCGGTGAGGATCATCAGGTCGGCCCAGCTTATCTTTTCGCCATATTTCTGCTTGATCGGCCAGAGCAGGCGGCGGGCCTTGTCGAGATTGGCATTGTCCGGCCAGCTGTTGAGCGGGGCGAAACGCTGCTGCCCTTCGCCGGCACCACCGCGCCCGTCGGCGGTGCGATAGGTGCCAGCCGCGTGCCAGGCCATGCGGATGAAGAATGGTCCATAATGGCCATAATCTGCAGGCCACCAGGGCTGGCTGTTGGTCATTAATGCCGTGAGATCTTTCTTCAGCGCTTTGTAATCAAGCGATTTGAAGGCCTTTGCATAGTCGAAATCAGGGCCCATCGGGTCGGGGGAAATGCCGTTCTGGGTCAATATGTCGAGTGGCAACTGGTTCGGCCACCAGTCGCGGTTCTGCCTGCCGAGCAGGGCGCGGACGCCGCCGTCAAAACCCAATGGGCAACCTTCGCGGGAATCGGTTGTTTTCATATCCATGTGAACATCTCCTGTGTTGGTGCCGCGTTTCCGTCGCTGAGCATCCATAGAATTAATTACTATATGGCGATCGGCGCGCTAAACGAATTATCCCTGTCTCTGTAATCAGAACAGTCAATTAGGCTGTTCGTTCGTGGCATGACGAATACCGCATTCTACCACGATTGACCACCTTCATGAAGCGGCATATAAGAGTAGCCTGTTTCGAGAGGCGACCAACCGGGTCGCCTTTTCTATTTGGTTTGCATACCGTTGTTGGAAGGAAAGTAAGATGACGATTACCCCGCTCATGCCCGTATATCCTCGGTGTGGTTTTCGTCCTGTCCGAGGCGAGGGCGCTTGGCTGATTTCCGAGGACGGGTCCAGGGCGCTGGATTTCGCCAGCGGCATTGCGGTCAATCTGCTTGGCCACGGCCATCCGCATCTGACCAAGGCGATCCAGGATCAGGTGGCCACCCTGATGCATGTCTCGAATCTCTATGGCAGTCCGCAGGGTGAGAAATTCGCGCAACGCTTGGTCGATACGACCTTTGCCGACACCGTGTTCTTCACCAATAGCGGTGCCGAAGCAGTCGAGTGCGCGATAAAGGCGGCGCGTGCCTATCACCAATCGGTAGGCAGCGACCGGTTCGAGATTATTACATTCAAGAACGCATTTCATGGCCGGACGATGGCAACTATCTCGGCTTCCAATCAGGAAAAAATGCATCACGGCTTTTCGCCTTTGCTCGCCGGATTTAAATATGTCGATTTTGATGATCTGGCAGGAGCTGCTGCGGCCATCACTGATAAAACGGCTGCGTTTCTGGTCGAACCGATTCAGGGTGAGGGCGGCGTGCGTCCCGCCTCGGACGAGTTTATGAAGGGGCTGCGCGATCTGGCCGACAAACATGGCATCTTGCTGGTGCTCGACGAGGTGCAATGCGGTGTCGCGCGCACCGGTGCGCTCTATGCCCATGAACTATATGGCGTCACGCCAGACATTGTCGCGACCGCCAAGGGTATCGGCGGCGGCTTCCCGTTGGGTGCCTGTCTGGCAACCGAAGACGCGGCACGCGGCATGGTGGTTGGAACCCATGGTTCCACCTATGGCGGCAATCCGCTGGCG
>JABMNS010000367.1 GCA_013204445.1 Sphingomonadales bacterium | reverse complement strand
TCGGCGATTTCGCTTTCCAGTGCCCGGATCGCCGCAACCGTTCTGGCCAGGCGCTGACCCAGCAGCTCACGGTCGCAGAAGGCCTTCACACCCCATTCCAGCGCGCCCTCGATCCGGCCAAGCGCCTCCTGGAATGCGGTAGCGCGCACATCCAGCGCTGCGATGACGCCGGCATCGCCGGTGAACACCGAACCGAACCGGAGCGGCAAAATCGTGTGCCGCCCGATCACTCTCGCCAGTACCAAATGGTGATCGAGGATCAGCCGTTGCGCCGCCTGACTATCCTCCAGAATGGTCTCAAGATCGCGGCCCTCCGGCAACGCCAGATCGCACACCAGCGCGGCGATGTCGCCACTCGGCAGCACGCGCAACGGGCCACGCTCGGCAATACCGGCAAGGTCGCCCGGCGGCGGGTCAAGCGCAAGATCTGCCCCGGTGGCCAGAACACCGTAGACATAGACGATGGATGTTGCGGTCATCTGGGGGTCTTTCTATCCCGAATTTGCAGCCGCTTCCTGCCGCTGCACCGAAACCACGACTGGCCCCCCCGCATCGACGAAGGACAACAGCGTCCTGTAGGCATCCTTCAGCACCGCGATGCCCGCGCTTTCGGACTGATCGGTGGTGACATCCGGATGCGCCTGCCGGGCAAGGCGAAGATAGGCGGATCGCACCTCCTCCGAACTACGGGCAGAGTCGAGCTCCAAAAGAGTGCAGGCCTGCTTGATCATGGCCGGTTCGAGGAAAGTGATCTCGACCGTCGCGAAACTCAGCGGCGGGAGAGGGCCGACGCAGCGAAAGCTGAGCGCCCCGTGAAAGGCAGTGTCGAGGTCTTCAAGGCATTGATCAAGCAAATCAGCCTTGTCGGACGAAACCAGCAAAGCCAGGTTCAGGATCAGGCTGTCGTCCAAAATTGGGTTGACTACACTGTCAACGCCAACCAGCGTCAGCGCGTCGAGGAGCACCTTGCCAGTTTCGGCCCGCCGCTGATCGAGGGCCGCCTTCACCAGCCGCCCCAACGGCTCCCAGCCTTCGGGGCCGGCACCACCCGCCGTGGCGGCAAGTTCTGCCCGCAGCGCCGCAACAGAAGGTTCACTAGCAATTTCCGCGAACACCGCAGCCACATCCCAAGTCACGATGATCTCGAATTGCGTCTTGCCAGACAAGCTGTCAAAGGCGGCGACAAACTGCGCGCGGCCGAGTTTAAGACCTAGCTCCACACTTTCGCGATCCGGTGCCCGTGTCGCAAATTTTACTGGCAGGACGGGTGCAACAGCCATGAAACTTTCGACAAGCTGCTGATGGATCAGCAGTTGCCTTACCAATTCCTGGCGATCCCGGCTGACAATGGCATCCGCCGTCGGCACCATGACGACGGCGGAAAAGTCGCCCTGCCCGATCAGTCGGATGTCGCCCGGCGCATCCGTCACGCATTGCCGCAATGCGATGGAAGATTCCGGTGCTGCCACGATGGCACAGACATAAAGGCCAGCGTTGCAGGTGGCGCTCATTTCGGCCGCTTCCGTCATTTGCGGGTCCCCGGGGCATTGTCTCCCTTGTCATGCGCGGTCACAGAAGCGGCCGTGTTCGCCGCCAGGGCCGTTGCCAGCGCGGTTTCCATGCGTTCCATCCGCTCCAGCATGGCCGGGTCGGCGCCCGTCGGAGCCTGCGTTCCGACCGAAAGATAGGGGTCGTGCGCCCACCAATTTATGCCCATTTCCATCGCCTTGTCGACCGATGCAATCAGCAAACGCACCTTGATATTCAGCAGTTCCACACCAACCAGAGATATCGTCACATCGCCAGCGATGACAATGCCCTTGTCGAGAACCCGCTCAAGAATATCCGCCAAATTTGTGGCGTTTAGCGAGTGCTGCATTTGTCCGTCGTTCATCAAACCCACCCTCCTTTTCCTGCGCCGTCGTTAGAGGTCACTCGCCATCATCCGTGCCGACCTGGCTTCGAAGGAACCGCCTACCTTGTTTGTAACTGACGATCTCTCCCGCCTGATCGAGGCTTAGTGCATATTCGGCAAGCACATCCGAGCTAGACGGAATCCGGCCGAGTTCGATGAGTGTCACCAAGAGGTGCCAACCGTCCTCAACCTTCTTGACGCTGGTCACACTTTCGATTGGATAGTTGACCATGATCCCGAATTGCTGTTTTGCGCCTTCGATGATGCCCACGAGGCGCGGCATGCGCGTCGCAGCGTATTTGTTTTCTGCCGGCGATTTCAGGGGGGGCAAGGATTTCTCCGGGCCCGCAGCAGGGCTGGATATCGTGCTAGACGGTGTCATTTTTCTTTGCCTCTCGTACCTTTTGCAGTCTTTGCAATAAAACGTCCTCCTGCGCCTCGAAGTCCTTGAGCTCGATCTGGCCAAGGTCGAGGCGCAGCTCCAGTTCGGAAAGTTCGACTAGGATCTTGCTGTCGTCATAGAGCTCGGTATCGGTCTGATCTTTTATCTGCTCCGCAACCCAGAGAAGGCCCTTCATCGGGCCGATCAACGGTGCCAGAAGTATATTTAGAATAATACTCACGCTGTTTCCGCGGCCCCCCAATTGACAACGATGTTCACAAAATTGTAGGGCGGCACCGGGCCCACATACTTGAACATAAGACGATCGCCGAAATCCTGGTCAAGCAATTGCACCGCCGCATCGACATCGGGTTCCTTGGCGGCGTCGACCAGGAATGCGCCATTCAGAACCATGCGCTCCCCAACGGTCTTGTTGCTGCGGGATTTGTGGACATGCGGTCTGATCCGCGAAAGGATCATCTCTTCATCCTGCCACCGCTTTTTCGTCAGGGCCTTTTCAATTGCTTCACCCAATTGAATGCGTTCGTAATAACTGCCATCAAG
>JABMNS010000044.1 GCA_013204445.1 Sphingomonadales bacterium | reverse complement strand
CCGCCCCTCTCCCAACCCTCTCCCCTGAAGGGAAGAGGGCTTTAAGCTAGCCGGAATATCCCCAATCATCCGAACATTGGCAGTAACATCTTCACCAACCTGCCCGTCCCCACGCGTCGCCGCCAGAATCAGCTCGCCCTTCTCATAGCGCAGCGAGCAAGACAGGCCGTCAATCTTGTCCTCCGCCGTCACCGCAACCGGCGCGTACTCGTCCAGATTCAAGAACCGCCGCACCCGCGCCAGCCATTCGGCGATATCCTCGTCCGAAAAGCCATTGTCGAGGCTCATCATCCGTTGCTCGTGGGCAACTTTGGACAAAGGTGAAGCTGCCACCGCCGCTCCGATCAGCTTCTTCGGACTATTCTCCCGCACCAAATGCGGAAACGCTTCTTCCAGATCATTATTCCGCCGCACTAGCGCATCATAATCCGCATCGGAAATTTCCGGCGTGTCTTCGGCATGATAGAGCTTGTTATGCTTCGCGATCTTCCGCGCGAGGCGCATCAGTTCGTTGGCGGCTTCTGCTTCCGAGATAAATACTTCACCGGACATCTAAAAATGCACTGACTTCAAAGGGGTTTTCATAGTGAGGCCTACTCCATCATTGCCTTCCGGCAGAGAACCTGAAGCAATAAGCAACGCCATCTGATATCCAAAGTTGCGCGATTCCTTCGCTAACCATAAGCAGTGATTCACTGCTGCGGTGATATAGTTCTCATCGCCTAGCCGTTCGCGTCGATAGCAGTATCCAGCTGTTTTTCCGATAAAATTTTTGCCCCAGTTCGAGTGAACAATGAAATTGCGTTGATCTCTCCATCCGTCATGTTTGTGCTGTATTTGTTCAAAGTAAGGTGCAACATCTGGCCACGATTTCAACTCTTCTGCAATTTCATCGACGATTGTTTTGAAAGGCTTCTTTTCAGCGCGCGCCCATTGTGTGTGACTAAGTCTTTTGAGTGCTTTCAAACAGAAACTTAAAAGAGTTTTGGCCATATTTTCGTAATAAGTCGCACGAGCTAAATCGGCCAATGCTGTTTCCGAGAGATCAATATTTGGGAATCCTTCTTCGAAGCCTCCTTCCATCAAACCCCCTCCAGCAACCGATCCGCCTGCGCCCGCGCCTCATCGGTCACATCCGCACCAGACAGCATCCGCGCAATCTCCTGACGCCGGCCTTCATCGTCCAGCGCGCTTACATCGGTGCGCGACACGGTACCGCTGAGCGACTTGTTGATCAGCATATGGGCGACGCCCTTGGAGGCGACCTGAGGACTGTGGGTCACGACAAGCAATTGCGCCCCCTTGGACAGGCGCGACAAGCGGTCGCCGATTGCCGAGGCCACCGCGCCGCCGACGCCGCGGTCAACTTCGTCAAAAATGATCGTTTTCAGACCATATTCTTCCGCCAAAGCTACCTTTACTGCCAGAATGAACCGCGAAAGTTCGCCGCCGGACGCAATTTTTCCCAAAGGCGCCAATGGGGCGCCGGGGTTGGTCGAGATCAGAAACTCTACCCGGTCTATTCCGCTTTTATTCCAATGATCTTCGGTCAATTCTTCCAGTAAAGTCTCAAATCTTGCCGCATCCAGTTTGAGCGGCGCCAGTTCCCCGGCCACCGCCATGTCCAGCGCCTTCGCCGCCCTGGACCGTTTCTCCCGCAGCGCTTCCGCCGCTGCAATGTAGGATTTCTTCGCACTGGCCAAAGATGCTTCCAGTCCTTCCAGTGCCTTGCCGCCATCGCTGATCACCGCGAGCTTGATCTGCAGTTCATTCAGCAGGTCCGAAAGCTTGTCCGGCTCCACCCGATGTTTGCGCGCCAGTCCTCTGAGATCAAACAGCCGAGTCTCCATATCGTCGAGTCGCTGCGGGTCGAAACTCAGCGCGTGGGCCGCTTCGTTGAGCTTGTCCTCGGCATCCGTTGCATCGATAATCGACCGGTCGAGAGCCTCCAGCGCTTCCCTGAGCAACGGATGATCCTCGGCAATCCGGTCGAGCCGCCGCGCCGCCGCGCGCAGCGAGGCCAGCCCGCCTTCGGACCCGTCAAAGGCGGAGCGAATCGCTTCAAGATCGCCGGTCAGCTTCTCGCCCTTCATCATCGTCGCGCGGCCAAGAGCCAACTCCTGTTCCTCGCCCGGTTGCGGCGCAAATTTGGCCAGTTCGGCGACGCTATGCTCTAAATATTCTCGATCCTGTTCCGCCGCATCCTGATCCTGCTTCGCCTGTTCCAGCGCGGTTTTCGCGGCCTGCCAGGCTTCGAACGAGTCGCGCACCTTCGTGCCTTCAACCCCGGAAAAAGCATCGAGCAAAGCCCTATGCCCGCTCGGGTTGATCAGACCACGATCATCATGTTGGCCATGGATTTCAATCAGCTGACTACCCACTGTCCGGAGCAAAGTCGCCGAACAGGGCTGATCATTGATGAAAGCGCGGCTGCCGCCATCGGCCTTGACCGATCGCTTGATGATCAGCGGTTCGCCGGGTTCGATTTCAATATCATTTTCAGCGAGCGTTGCCGCCAGCTTTCCATCGGCTGCGGGTGCCGCAAAACTGGCGGTAACCTGAGCCCTTTCGGTGCCCTGCCGGACCAGACCGCTATCCGCCCGATTGCCGAGTGCAAGCCCGAGACTGTCAAGCAAGATCGACTTGCCCGCGCCGGTTTCCCCGGTCAGCACTGTGAGGCCCGACCCGAACTCGAGATCGAGCGCCTCAATCAGTACAATATCACGGATGGAAAGGGACTGCAGCACAATACCCTCTTAAAACACGTTTACCTTAGCTGCAACGCATTGCAGCACATGTGATCCTAAGTGGCACCATGCTTGTTGACCAGCTCATAAGCGCGCTCATACCATTTGGTGCCAGGATAGTTGGCGCCCAGCACAGCGGCCGTTTTCTTCGCTTCCACCGGAACACCCAGCGCAAGATAGGATTCGGTGAGTCGCATCAGGGCTTCTGGCGTATGGGTGGTGGTCTGATATTTCTCGATCACCGTCCTGAAGCGAATGGTAGCGGCGAGCCACTTGCCACGACGCTGATAAAAACGGCCGATTTCCATTTCCTTGCCAGCCAGATGGTCATTGACCAGGTCCATTTTCAATGTCGCATCGGCGGCATAGCGGCTATTGGGGTAGCGACGGGCGACCTCACCGAGAGACGCCAGCGCCTGTTCGGTGATCTTCTGGTCACGGGTCACATCGCTGATCTGCTCATAATAGCAGAGCGCGATCAGATAATAAGCGTACGGCGCATCCTTGTTGCCCGGATGGATCGACAGGAAGCGGCGGGACGTTTCCGTCGCCTTGTTATAATCGCCAGCGAGATAATAGCTGAATGCGCTCATCTGCTGCGCGCGGCGGGCCCAGGGAGAATAGGGATGTTGGCGCTCGACTTCGTCGAACAGCGCAGCGGCAATCTTGTACTGACCGCGGTCAAGCCGCTCTTTTGCCGCATTGTACAGCGTGTCGACATCGCGAGCGACGTATCTTGTATCGGAACCGCGACCACCGCTACCGCCGCCAAGCAGTGCACAACCGGAAAGCAGCGTAGCTGAGAGACCTATAACGGCCCATTTGATAATGTGTTTTGTCATATGGCAGACCTCTTAACCGCTTGTTTTCGTCCAGCCAAGAATAAAGCAAAAAAAGCCACTGGAGCAGATAGACACTCCCTGTTCTGCTCTAGCTTTACCAGACATTAATCCGGCGATTCGGCGGTATTTTTTCTCGTGATAAAATTGAACCCGACCGACTTGCACGGTGCGAATAGAAGCCCACGATCCAACATATGGAATGGGGATGAGTTCGCGCCCTCTTCCAGACAAATAAAAGGGCCCGGATCGCTCCGGGCCCCTTGATGTTTGATTTTGCGAAAATCTAGTCTTCAGTGATCGAAGCAGGCAATGGAATATCGCCGCCTTCATCCTTCGGACCGTCATTGTTCCGGCCACGTCCGCCGCCGTCACGGCCACGTCCACCACCGTCGCGTCCACGACCGCCGCCGCCAGCGCCGTCACGGCGCGGTCCACGGGGCTTGTCACCGCGTGGTTCGCGTGCAGGACGGGTGTCCTCCAGCTCTTCGCCGGTTTCCTGATCAACAACCCGCATCGACAGGCGAACCTTGCCGCGCTGGTCGATTTCAAGAACCTTGACCTTGACTTCCTGGCCCTCGCTCAGTTCGTCTGAGACTTTCTCGACGCGCTCATTCTTGATTTCAGAGACGTGGACGAGACCGTCCTTGCCACCCATGAAGTTCACGAATGCGCCAAAGTCGACGAGGTTCACAACCTTGCCGTCATAGACTTTGCCGACTTCGGCTTCTTCGACAATACCCTTGATCCATGCGATCGCCGCATCAATCTGGGATTTGTCAGAAGAAGAAACCTTGATCAGGCCTTCATCGTCAATATCGACCTTCGCGCCGGTTTCCGCAACGATTTCGCGAATCACCTTGCCGCCGGTACCAATAACTTCACGGATCTTCTCTTTGTTGATCTGCAATGTTTCGATACGCGGAGCATGTTCGGACATTTCGGTACGAACGCTGTTCAGCGCCTTGGCCATTTCACCGAGGATGTGAGCACGACCGCCACTGGCTTGTTCCAGAGCAGACTTCATGATTTCCTGCGTGATGCCGGCTACCTTGATGTCCATCTGCAAGGAAGTAATGCCCTTTTCGGTACCCGCAACCTTGAAGTCCATGTCGCCGAGATGATCTTCGTCGCCGAGAATGTCGGAGAGAACAGCGAAATCTTCGCCTTCGAGGATCAGGCCCATCGCAATACCGGAAACCGGACGCGCCAGAGGCACACCAGCATCCATCATGGCAAGCGAACCGCCACAAACGGTCGCCATCGAAGACGAACCGTTAGACTCCGTAATGTCGGAGAGAACGCGGATCGTATATGGAAACTCTTCCACTGATGGCAGAACTGGACGCAGCGCGCGGAAAGCGAGCTTACCATGGCCAGTTTCGCGGCGGCTGGTAAATCCGAAACGACCAACTTCACCAACCGAATAGGGAGGGAAGTTGTAGTGCAGCATGAAATTGGTGTAGCTCAAACCATCAAGCCCATCGATCATCTGCTCGGCGTCTTTGGTGCCCAAAGTCGTGGTCACGATTGCCTGTGTTTCACCGCGTGTGAACAAGGCCGAACCGTGGGTCCGTGGCAGCAAGCCAACCATGGCTTCGATCGGGCGAACCTGATCGAGCTTACGGCCATCGATGCGGGTACCATCCTTGATGATCGCACCGCGAACGATTTCGGCTTCCAGCTTCTTGACCATCTTGCCGGCAGTCATCTGGGTTTGGCCGTCTGCGTCGGCATATTTTTCTTTGGCTTTGTCGCGAACCTGATTCAGCGCGTTGCTACGCTCTGATTTGTCGGTTTTCTTGTAAGCCGCAGCAATATCTTTTCCGACCAGCTTGCGCAGTTCTTCCTTGATTGCGCTATTG
>JABMNS010000366.1 GCA_013204445.1 Sphingomonadales bacterium | reverse complement strand
GCCAGCACCATCATCCGGATGATCGGATCGGTGCGGATCTTGTCCCAGGCACCGTTCAGTGTCATCAGTCCGTTGATCATCCCACCCCAGCTTGGCATCCACAAAATGATCGAGAAGACCATGCCGAGCGTCTGCGCCCAGTCGGGCAATGCCGTATAGTGAAGGTGATGCGGACCGGCCCAGATATAGAGGAAGATCAGCGACCAGAAATGGATGATGGACAGGCGATAGCTGTAGACCGGCCGCTCTGCCTGTTTTGGCACGAAATAATACATCATGCCAAGGAAACCGGCGGTCAGGAAAAAGCCGACCGCGTTGTGGCCATACCACCATTGCGTCAATGCGTCTTGGACACCGGCAAAGGCGCTGTAGCTTTTGGCGCCGAGCAGACTGACCGGCATGGCCAGGCCATTGACCAGATGCAACATCGCCACGGTTAATATGAATGCCAGGAAAAACCAGTTCGCAACATAGATATGCGGTTCCGAGCGTTTGACGATCGTGCCAATGAACACGGCTGCATAGCTGACCCAGACGATGGTAAGCCAGATATCGACATACCATTCGGGCTCGGCATATTCCTTGGACTGGGTGACGCCCAAGAGATAACCGGTGGCGGCCAGCACGATGAACAGCTGGTAGCCCCAGAAAACAAACCGGGCGAGGCCGGGGAAGGCCAGCCTCGCCCTGCAAGTGCGCTGGACGATATAGAAACTCGTCGCGATTAGCGCATTGCCTCCGAAAGCGAAAATGACGGCAGATGTGTGGAGCGGGCGGAGCCGCCCGAAGGTGGTATATTCCAGCCCCAGATTGAGCACTGGAAAGGCCAGCTGCAGGGCGATATATAGCCCGACCGCGAAGCCCGCCATGCCCCAGAACAGCGTCGCGATCACGCCCCAGCGGATCGGATCGTCATCATATTTCCCGGGATCGGCGGGAGCGTTCAATATCCCGCGACCGATGGCGGTATAGTCAGCCTTGCTGATCGTCACAAAAAGCGCGATCAGGCAAGCCGCCATGATGACCCCCATGTGAACGGCAAACCCACCGTCGACAGCCATAACCATCGCAATGAATGCCAAAAACACGAGCACCAGCCATCCGCCGGCCTTCACCAGTAAATTATCCATAACGTCCTTCCCCGTTCTATAGGAAGGGCGCTAGCAGCCTGCCGGTTCGGGCTATATCAGGAGAGTTACGTAGTTGGACAGTCCGCTGGTAAACAAGTGTTCAGTCAACCGCGATTTTTGCCCATACTGGCAGGTGATCGGATGCCTTGCGCGCGGAGGGGCTTTCGTGAACCCCCGCCTCAAAGGATTGGATGCCATCCGAGTGCATGATCCGGTCGAGCGTCGCAATCGGACCGCGGGAATGAAAACTGCGTCCGCAATGGACCATCTGGAAAGCCTTGGTAAAATCCTTCAAGCAGCCGCCGGCTGCGCTCCATTCGTTGAGGTCACCCATCAGGAGCACTGGCACATCCTTTTGCTTTTCCTGCGCGAGCTTGATGATCGCTGCGGCCTGCCGCCTGCGCCACAGACCGGATAGGTCAAGATGCATGCCGAAAACCGCCAGCTGTTTTCCCTGCAGCTCGAAATGCGCCATGATCGCTCCGCGTGGTTCGAGGCAGGGGATGTGCATGATGTCATTTTCCAGCACCGCTACCGATTTCCGAACCAATATTGCATTGCCATGCCAGCCCATTGAATCAATCTGGACGTCGAGCGGAATTGCGCGATAGTCGGTGTGCATTTCCAGCAGTTTTTCGGGTATAGCCGCGGCCCTTGCGCCAAACCGGCGATCGGCCTCCTGCAGCGCGATAATATCGGCATCCATCTCGTTCAGCACGTCGACGATCCGGCCTGGATTGCGGCGCCGATCCGTACCAACTGCCTTGTGAATATTATAGCTCGCGACTTTGAACATTGGCTGTTTTTATTTGGTCAGAAGGGATTCAGAGTGAAACCATGCTGCTGCAGCATGGCGTGCGCGGTCATTGCTGAGAGCGACATTTTTACGTCCGGAAGAAGGTCGGTATTGCTGATGCCATGAGCCGCTGCACTTTGGCCACACAGGTGAAATTCGACACCATGTTTCTGCAATTGGGCGATCGCGGCTGCGCTGGCATTTTCCTTGCCGTCCTTGTGCGCCGCGAAAAATTCCTGATTGGTCAGGTCGAACGATGCACCGCCATGCACAACGATCGCGAGATGAATATTCTCTTCCGGCACGCCGCCGGCGACGTGCATGTTGATGAAACGGGCGGCGCTTTCAAACGTACGATTGAGCTTGCCCGGTTTGGCGGCATCCTTGACGTCGAAGGCAATCTGGAACAACGCATCCTTCGCAACCGGTTCGTCCATCTGAACCGGCGCCGTCGCGCCAAATTCTTCAAAAACCGGACCGGTCTTGAAATTTTCCATCTGGGCCGCTGCGGGCTGGGCCAGAGCCAATAGCGGAAGCAGGGCGACGAGGCAGGGTTTTAGCATTTTCGTTCCAGTTCAGTTTGATATTTGAGTCAAATATAGTGCGCCTTCAATAGCCAATCGCCTGACCATCTTTGCGCATTTCGGTTGCGCCGGTATAAACGCCGGTCTCTGCATCGCGGGTAATCGCCTGATAGCCGCCAAACATCGCGCCATTGCTCACGACTTCAACATTATGTCCCATGGCCTTGAGGCGTTCGATCGTTTCGGTCGATATACCCGGTTCGACGTTGAGTATACCCAGAAGATCGGCACCGGTTCCGGCCAGATCATCGGTCGGCTGGCGGCCGCCATCATGATTTATCCGGGCGGCGTCGCCGGCCTCCTGCAGGTTCATGCCATAATCGACCAGATTGATCATCACCTGGACATGGCCCTGCGGCTGCATGCCGCCACCCATCAGGCCGAAGGACATAAAGGGCTTGCCGTCCTTTTTCATGAAGGCCGGAATGATCGTCTGGAACGGGCGCTTGCCCGGCGCATAGGCATTGGGATGCTTGGCATCTAGCGAGTATAATTCGCCGCGATCCTGAAACATGAAGCCAAGGCCGTCGGCGACCAGCCCGCTGCCCATGCCGCGATAATTGGACTGGATCAGCGACACCATCATGCCGTCCTTGTCGGCAACGGTGAAATAGGTAGTGTCGCCTTCGCCTTCCAGCTTGGGCTCGCCCGGACCGAATCCGGGGGACGCTTTTGCCGGATTGATCAGGGCAAAGCGCTCCTTGCCATACGCGTTCGAGAGCAGCCAATCCAGCGGGGCAGGGGAGATATCGGGGTCGGCGTAAAAGCGCGCGACATCTTCAAAAGCCAGTCGTTTGGCCTCGGTAATATAATGCAATACCTCGGCGCTGCCACGCGGCCATTGCGCGAGATCGACATTTTTCAGGATATTCGCCATTTGCAGTGCCGCAAACCCCTGCGAGTTTGGCGGCAATTCGCACAGTTCATAGCCTTTGCGATAATCGACGCAGCCTGGTTCCACCCATTTGCTAGTGTGCGCGGCAAGATCTTCATAGCGCAAATTTCCGCCAATCCGTTTGAAATAGGCATGGATGGTTTCCGCAATGTCGCCCTTATAGAAGGCATCGCGTCCGCCAACGGCAATCTTGCTCAGCGTATTGGCAAGGTCCGGATTTTTGAAAATTTCGCCTGCCTTGGGCGCGCCGTCCTTGAAATAGGTGTTCCGCGCATTGTCGAACGAACCAATCATATCGAGGCTTTGTTCAAAACGGGCAAGATTGCTCTCTAGATAATAGCCGATCACCGGCGCGACCGGGTGGCCGTCCCTGGCATAGGCGATGGTCGGGGCCAGAATATCGGCCATACTCAGCTTGCCGAATCTGCCATGCATTTCTAACCAGGCATCGACAGTGCCGGGGACGGTCACCGGCATCGGACCAAATGGCGGGATGGTCTTGCTGCCCTTGAGCTGTTTGATGAACTGCCTGTAGCTGGTCCCCATCGGGCTTTTGCCGGAGCCGTTCAGACCATAGAGCTTCTGCGTCTTCGGATCCCAGATAATCGCAAACAGATCGCCGCCCATTCCGTTGCCGGTCGGCTCCATCAGGCCCAGTGCTGCGTTGGCTGCAATGGCCGCGTCTACCGCTGTACCGCCTTTTTTCAGAATATCGATGGCTATCTGGCTGGCCAGAGGATGGGCCGTGGCTGCCATGCCATGCTGTGCATAGACGGGACTGCGCGACCAGGCTTCGCCAGCCGGCCGTCCACCTGCGCCAATTTCAAGCGCCGGTTTATCCGCGCCTGTTTCCTGGGCATTGGCGGGGCTTAACCCGATAGCAGCCAAAGCCAGAGTGGAAAGGAATAAGATGCGCATATTATGATCCGTCCTGCAGGAATAAGCGCCTCGCCATTTGCGAAGCTGTCGAAATATGCACTCTAGACACTCTGCTTCCTGCATCAAGCAGGAACGATGGCTAATGTCTCAGTTTAAATTCCAACTTTGAACCGTCGCGGACATCCGCCGGCATCCAGTTGAATGCCCGTTCTGGGTGTTAAGGGGGCATCGTGGAGCCAGAAGCTGTCGGTCGGTTAGCGCCGCAAAATTGGATGTTCGAACATTGCCACTGCGGTCCTCATTGCCAACGTGAATATGGCGGTGTAATGGTCGGGCGTGTCCAAAGCTGATCGACTTGACCGCCTAGACGCCCGTCGTTTAGAACTTGAAGCGGAATATACCGTCGCGCTCATCGACGCATTGCGAATAACGGCGTCGGGCAAATCGGGCTTGTTTGACCATGTTGGGGATCGCAGGACACGCTCAGCTGTGGCTCCCACGATCGACAATCTGAATGAAATGGGTCAGGCGATAGACAAGGCGAGGGAAACACTCACCATGCCACCGTTCGAACTCCAACTGCAATTTCTCGCCTCACGCGGCCCAGTCGGCCCACAGGCAGTCGGCGAACCTAAGCAAGCGCAGGCTTGGCTTGATCGCCTTGCTTCTGTTGTCGAGAATGAAGACAGCTAAGTCCGAACCATCTCCAGAAGCCGCCATTCCGTTTCCCACCCAGTTGCCTCCGTCAAAAATGACAAAAACCAAAGCCCACTCTCGGGGTATCGCTGATATTTGTGCTTGAGATGCTCAGCGTGAGAAACCGACCTCAACCGAAAATTCACATTGAGGAACAACCGTGACACCGTAACGCTTGACTTAATCCCAAAAGCACCTATGTTGCATTGCAGCAAAGGCGGCAATTGATATTGACCGTCTGGCGAGAGTTCTGCGTGAGAGGTGACAAGATCATCTCGAACCTATCGCCTTCATTGCTTCTTTCTTTCCGGCAGCCTGATCACGCGGGTCGTCTTAACAGACGGCGAACACGCGTATAGCTTCCATGCTGTGCGCTGGAAACTTGCTGCTATTACAAGGTATTAAAATTGACTAACTTTTCTGATTTCGCTTTGGCGGAACCTATTCAAAAACTCGTGGCTGCAGGCGGCTACACCACTCCTTCGCCAATCCAGCAGCAGGCTATTCCGCCGGCGCTTCAGGGCAAGGACATTCTCGGTATTGCGCAAACCGGTACTGGCAAGACGGCCGCTTTCTCGCTGCCTTCGATCCATCACCTGTTGAACGACAAACGTCGGGCCGGTCGCTATGAATGCCGGATGCTGGTCTTGGCTCCGACACGGGAACTCGCACGGCAGATTGCCGACAGCATGACCGGTTATTCCAAAGGTCTTGGCCTGTTCATCACCTCTGCCTTTGGCGGCGTACCGATCAACCGGCAGAAGCGCATATTGGAACGCGGCGTCGACGTATTGGTGGCGACACCAGGACGTCTGCTCGACTTGATCGATCAGCGCTTTCTCACTCTGTCCAAGGTCGAAATCCTGGTGCTTGATGAAGCCGACCAGATGCTGGACCTCGGGTTCATTGTTCCTCTGAAGAAAATCGTTCCGATGCTGCCAAAACAGCGGCAGAGCCTGTTCTTCTCGGCAACCATGCCCAAGACCATCTCGCAATTGGCCGACCAGTTTCTGACCAATCCGATCCAGGTATCGGTTGCACCGCAATCTACGACCGCTGAACGGGTTGATCAGCGCGTCACCTTCATCAATCAGGATGACAAGCAGCGCCTGCTGAAGGATTTCGTCAACAACGAAAATCCTGATCATATGTTGGTGTTCACCCAGACCAAACATGGCGCCGACAAGGTCGTGAAAAACCTGATGGCCGTTGGTATCCATTCTGCCGCAATCCACGGCAACAAGAGCCAGCCGCAGCGCGAACGCGCTTTGGGTGACTTTAAGAAGGGCAAGATCAACATCCTCGTGGCCACCGATATTGCGGCGCGCGGCATTGATGTAGATGGCATCACCCATGTCATCAACTTCGACATGCCCAATGTGTCTGAGCAATATGTCCACCGGATCGGCCGGACAGCAAGGGCAGGCGCGAGCGGTATTTCTTACTCACTGGTGGCTCCGGACGAACGGCAATTCTTGCGCGATGTGGTGAAGCTGACCGGTGTGAAACCCGATGTCATTGCTTTGCCGGAAGGCTATGACGAACCGCCCCGTGAGGAAGTGGCTGCGCGTATCTATGGTCAGAAGCCCAAAAAATATGGCGCAACGCCAACCCGCAATGGACCGCCCAAGAACAAGCATAGTGCCCGCAAAGGTCGTCCTGGCGGCGGTGGCACTGGACGCGGTGGCCCAGGTTCAGGCGCAGGTGCCGGTGCCAAGAGCGACGGACCGAAGCATTGGAACAATGGGGCGAAATCGTTCAAACGCCGTCAGGTGCGCAACGCCGACGCCTAGACTATTTTGAAATCAGCGCCTTGCTTTCAGTCAGGGCGCTGATTTCCTCATCATCCATATTCAACCAATCCCGAAGCGCGGCGACATTATGTTCGCCGCGTTTTGCGGTTTTGGCGTTGCTGTCGATGCCGCTTTTCGATTTTGAAAAGCGATAGGGCGACTGGATGGTGCGCCGTGCATTGCCCGCATCATCGGTCACATCGACGACCACGCCAAGCGCCTTGACGCTGGGCTGTTCGTAAACCGCCGGACCAAAGGGATGGACTTCGCCCCAGGCCAGATTGAGCCGGTCGAGAGTCTCGGTCAGGGCCGCAAAACTCTCATGGCCAAGCATATGCTGTTCCATGGCTTTGCGCCGCATCCGCACCTTGGTGTCAATATCCGCACCCTCCGGGGTGGGATCGTCGAGACCGTCGCGGGTGGAGAACATAAGCCACATCCATTTCATATCGCCGGTGATCAATATCCGCCGCTCTTCCGGCGCGTCCCAGACGCTATTCTCTTCCGGTTTCGGCCAGTCATCGTCGAGCGCCCAATAGGCATAGTCATCGACGGAGTGGAGCACGCTGATCATGGCCAGATCAATATGCTGGCCTTCGCCGCTCTGGTCCCGGACGCGCAGCGCCGACAATATCGCGATTACCCCGTGCAGCGAACTATAGCTGTCTGCGACGGCCAGCTGAATATCGACGGGCTTTTCCTGGCCAATTTCGGCTTGTCGCGCGATCAGACCGGATTGGGCATGCAGTACCGGGGCATAAGCGGCTTTCTTGCGATCAGGCCCGGTCTGGCCATAGCCGGAAATTGACAACATGATCAGCTTCGGATTGACCTTGACCAAATCTTCCCAGCCAATGCCAAATTTGTCCATGATGCCGGGCCGAAAATTCTCCGTGACGATATCAGCTTCGGCCGCCAGTTTCAGTATAAGCTCGCGCGCGCCGTGTGCTTTCAGATCTACACAGATATTCCGCTTGCCGATATTCTGCTGGAGATAATAGCCGCTGACCCCTTCACCCGGATTACCGAGTTTGCGGGTGACATCGCCTTCCGGTGGTTCCACCTTGAGTACTTCTGCACCCAAGTCGGAGAGCATGCGCGTGGCATAAGGCCCCGCCACAACACGCGAAAAATCCAGGACCTTGAGACCCGCTAACGGAAATTCTGCCATATTTACCTGACTTTAGAGTTTCATTTGCTGCTTCATGGTCTTGTCCGTAGTCGCGCCATAGGGCGGCAGGAAGCCAGCAATTTTGGCAATGTTGATTTTCGGCTGACGATAGACCGCCTTGGCATGGCTGAATTCCTTGAAGCCATCCGGACCGGTATAGGCGCCCATGCCGGAGGGGCCGACTCCGCCAAAGGGCAGGTCATGCTGCGCAATATGGAAGATCACGTCGTTCACCGTCACGCCGCCGGATATTGTCTTGTCCAATATCTTGCGCTTGTCGCTCTCGGTCTCGCCGAAATAATAAAGCCCGAGCGGCCGGTCATGATTGTTCACATAGTCGATCACTTCTTCCAGATTGCGATAGGTTTTCACCGGCAGGATCGGACCAAAAATCTCCTCCTGCATAACGCGCATGTCGTCATTGACGTCCTGAAGTACTGTCAACGGCATCTTGTTGCTGTTGGTGTTGGAAAAATCTTCGTCACCCGGATTGATGATCGTCTGTTTCGCACCTTTTGCCAGCGCATCATCGATCAGGCCCTGCAGCCGGTCCTTGTGCCGGGCATTGATCACCGACGTATAGTCATCATTGGCGATCAAAGTCGGATATTGTTCGGTAACGCTTGCGACAATGCCGGAAACGACCGCCTCTTCCTTGTCATGCGGTACCAGCAGATAATCGGGTGCCAGACAGATTTGACCGGCATTCATCATCTTGCCCATGGCGATGCGCTGGGTTGTTTTCTGGACATCGGCATCCGGCCCGACAATGGTCGGCGACTTGCCGCCCAGCTCGAGCGTGACCGGCGTCAGATTTTGGGCCGCGGCTGCCATGACATGTTTGGCAATCCCGCCGCCACCGGTAAAGATCAGGTGATCCCAGGGAATTTTCGAGAAGGATTGTCCTGTTTCAGGTCCGCCGGTGATGACTGTCATTTCTTCCGGAGCGAAATATTCAGCGACCAGTTTTTTGACCAGCTCACCGGTTTCGGGGCAGAATTCGGAAAATTTGATTATCACCCGATTGCCGGCACCAAAGGCGCCGATTGCCGGATCAAAGGCCAGATTAATCGGAAAATTCCATGGCGCGATGACGCCAACCACTCCCTTGGGTTGATATTCCACCTGTCCGCTGGCGCCCAGAAGATTGAGCGGAAAGTCCATCTTGCGCTTTTCCGGGCGCATCCATTTTTTGAGGTTTTTCTTGTGATCCTTGGCATGGCCGACCACTGACATCAGATCGGTCATGACGGTCTGGACACCGCTGCGGTGACCGAAATCATTGGATACCGCCTCGCATAACGCATCCTGATGATCGATGATCATCTGTGCGGTACGGTTAATTCGGTCCATGCGGGCGTCATAGCTGACTGGCAATTCTGCATGAAAGGCGTCGCGCTGCGCCTGAAAAAGCTTCATGATTTCGTCTTTGCTGACTTCGCCAGCCGCGGCTTCCAATGCTTCCATTTTCGCTCTCCATCGAGCAGAGCGTTAACGCCCCGCCATCATCCATTTCAATTGACCACTTAAACGCTTTTTTGACGGCTTGTCGAGGGTGAACCGGTTAGTCCGCCAATGTCTTGATCGCCCGTGCGGTCGCGACCAGCTGCTTGGCCTGCCTGAGGTGCAGCAGTTCGGTCATTTTGCCATCGACAACGATCACGCCCTTGCCGGCGTTGATCGAATCACCAAACGCTGCGATGATCGCCTCTGCCTCGGCGATTTCATCAGTGCTTGGCGCAAAAACGCGGTTGGCTGTCTCAATCTGCGCCGGGTGGATCAGGCTCTTGCCATCAAAACCTAGCTTTTTCGCTTCGATACATTCTGCCACGAGACCGTTTGGGTCGTTGAAATCATTATACACGCTGTCGATGACGTTGAGGCCATAGGCCCGCGCGGCGATAACCGTTTGCGTCATCACCGTGCCGAAAATCGCGCGATCATGTTCGGCCCGCATTTCCTTTGCCAGATCATTGAAACCCATGACAAATGTCGTCAGTCGCCGTTGCGGGCCAAGCGCGGCAATCTCGGTGAGCTTCAAAATCGCCTGCGGCATTTCGATCATCGCCCAGAGCTGGGTATCCAGACTTGCATCGTGGTCTTCCATGAAATCGGTGATCTGGATGATATCATCGGCGTTCAATATTTTCGGAACCAGCACGGCATCTGCCTGACTAAGGCAGGCCTGCCTGAGGTCCTGAGCAAACCAGGGCGTGTCCATCGCGTTGACGCGCACGACCAGTTCCCGATTGCCATAGTCGCCGGATTGCAGCGCGGCGCAGGCATTTTCGCGCGCTTCTTCTTTTGCTTCCGGTGCCACGGCATCTTCCAGATCGAAGATAATCGTGTCTGCGGGCAGGGTTTTCGCCTTTTCCAGTGCGCGTTTATTGGATGCGGGCATGTACAGGCATGATCGGCGAGGGCGGTATTTGATATCGGTCATGCAGCAACCGTATCATCCTGACAGCTAGACGCAAAGCCAGTTTATCTATCGATCTATACGCTTTGTTAACCATAGGCTTTTAGTGGTTTTTTAACGGTTTTTACGGCCCGCTCTGTCGGGACGGCCAGTTGAGGAATGCGCGCGCTATGAAGCTGATCATCCAGATTCCCTGCTATAATGAGGCGGCAAGCCTGCCCGAAACGCTGGTTGCCTTGCCGCGCCAGATTGATGGCATCGATAGTATCGAAATCCTGATCATCGACGATGGCAGCGATGACAATACCAGCGGCGCCGCGCGCCGGTTCGGTGTCGATCATATTGTCCGGCACCGGACCAACCGCTGACTTGCGGCGGCTTTCCAGTCTGGGATCAACAAGGCGCTGGCCGAAGGCGCCGATATCATCGTCAATACCGATGCCGACAACCAATATGAAGGCCAGGATATCTGCAAATTGGTGGCGCCGGTTCTGGCCGGTGAAGCGGATATCGTCGTCGGTGATCGTGGCGTGCGCGACAATGCGCATTTTGGTCCGTTCAAACGCCTGCTGCAGATGTTCGGCAGCGCCACGGTCAAAAGATTGTCCAACACACAGATTACCGATGCGGTCAGTGGCTTTCGAGCAATTAGCCGCGCGGCAGCGCAGAAGATCAACATAACCTCTAGCTTTTCCTATACGACGGAGATGCTCATTCAGGCCGGACGAAAGCGGATGGCAGTAGTATCGGTCCCGATCCGGACTAACGGAGCTATCCGGCCATCGCGCTTGTTCAAATCAATCCCGCAATTCATAATCAACACCGCCGCAACCATGATCCGTTCCTATGCGATGTATAATCCATTGAAGGTTTTTGCACTGGCAGGCGGGATAGCAGCCTTGATCGGTTCTGCTCCTATTTTGCGTTTTGTGTATTTTTACCTAATCGGACATAGCAATGGTCACATCCAATCACTGGTGATCGGCGGTTCGCTTATTGTACTTGGCGTTGTGGCGATCATGTTCGGCGCTGTTGCCGATCTGGTCGGGCGCAACCGACAATTGCTTGAACAGTCGCTAGAAAGGTTGCGCCATGTTGAGGACCAGTTGCAGTCCATTCACGAACAGACTCTAGGTAACCTCGATAGAGCACCTTCGCGCAGTGACGGAACCGATGGCTAATCCTGCTGCGCCCGAAATACCTGGCAAACCATTGTCACAAAACAAATCCAGGCAGTCGCTTTTACGAGGATCTGTTTACGTAGTTGGTAGTATCTTATTCGTGCTTGCGATATTGTATATCGCTGCAACGGTCCAAGACAATTGGCCCGCGATCGCTACAATTGACTGGTACGGTATGAATTATTCTTGGCTTGCACTTGCGGCAGCAACTTATGGCTGCAGCCTGATCACAACTGCGATGGTCTGGCCGTCGGTAATAACAAAATGGGGTCACCGGCTGGCGCTTCGCAAGGCTCTCGGCATAGGGCTTGTGGCGCAAATCGGGAAATATCTCCCCGGTAATGTTGCCCATTATTTTGGCCGCGCTGCGTTGGCTAAACAGCATAAGGTCAGTTTTGTCCACAGTGGTTTGTCCACAATTGTGGAGTTTGGCGCGGCTCTGTCGGCCGTATTGCTATTATCTTTTGGTGCAACCCTTTTGGATAGCTCGATTTGGGCTGACGCGCCGATTGTTTCGGCATTGCCCGGCGATCTGTTCTGGCCGCTCGCGATGTTGGGACTTATCTGTGTCGTTGGCATCGCTGCTTTCGCGCTCCGCCGGTCACCGGAAATTCGAAGTCTGCTCTCTATAGATTTTTGGATAGCCCCGATCTGCTGGCTGACCATCAGTTTTCTAATGGCTGGTTTTTCATTTTATGCGCTGGCCATTGCATTTCCAGATTTCTCGTCGGTTCCGATTATTTCAGCTATCGCGATTTATGCCATTGCATGGGCGGCTGGTTTTCTAATCCCGGGCGCTCCGGCAGGTTTGGGCGTCCGTGAAGTGATATTGCTCGCGCTTCTGACCCCGATAATGGGTGCCGCCGCCGCCGTCATGCTGTCTATCGTTCATCGCTTGATGAGCGCTATAGTAGATTTAACGGTTTCCGCGCTCGCTGTCGCCCTTTTGCTGAACAAAGAACCAGTCCATGAAAGCTGATCTAATAAAAAGTGTTGCTCTTCACAGCGGTGATTATGTTGAACGCTATAACAGGAAACCTCTGGACCGGGTGCGCACCTTGGCCCGTCGTATTGAATTGGATGATGATGCCGAACTGGCAGATTTTGCTTGTGGTAATGGCATGTTGCTTCAGATAGTTGGCGATCGTGCAGGAACCTATCATGGCGTTGATTTTTCTGACGATTTCATCGCGTCTGCAAGGGAATGGGCGCGTTCAAAAGGGCTGAATAACTGCCAATTCTATTGTGATGACATTATCAAGTTTTGCGCTGATCACCCAGCTCAGTTTGATGTCGCGACGACGTTGGATTTTTCCGAACATATCGACGATACACTGGCTGTCAGCATTTACTCGGCGATACGAAGTTCGCTGCGTCCGGGCGGAAAACTATATCTTCACACTCCTAATTTAGATTTTTTCATGGAACGGGCCAAGGAGATAGGTGTGCTGAAACAGTTTCCCGAGCATATTGCTGTGCGCAATGGCAAGGGTACTAAGGACATGTTGATTCAATCGGGTTTTGATGGAAGTAAGATTGAGGTCGAAACCATTGCTCATTATAATATTCTGAAAGTGCTTCACCCGCTTGGGAAACTGCCCCTGGTCGGTAAGTATTTTCAGGCGCGCCTATGGATTAAGGCCTCTGTGTGAGCGGAACCAATCCACATGATTTTGAGATTGGAAATCGGACACGCCTAATTTTCGGTGCTTTGATCTTGGTGATTGCATGCCAAGGCTGGTTGATTTTTGAAAAAGCGATTAATTGGGATGAGTTCTTGCACTTCGGGCAAATCTACGAATTGGCGGACGGGCGGCTCAGCGGAAGTTTACAATCTCTACATACACGGTTGTTCGGCTGGGCAACGTTGGTCTCTCAAGATATTGTTACACAAATTCAGGCCTTACGCATCGCTATGCTGGCTTGCGCGGTATTAACGTCGGTTTGCGTCGTCATATTGGCCCGGCGGTTGGTCAATTTTGAGACTGCACTGCTTTGTGGCTTTGCCTATCTGACAGCAGGATTCGTTTTTACCAATGCCTATACCTACCGCCCCGATCCGGTGGCTGCAGTTGCGTTGATGGGTGCTCTCTGTTTGCTCGCATTTGGTTCGCTTTCGTGGTGGCGTGTTGTCCTGTCCGGCATGCTGGTCGGCCTAGCTGGTGCCTTAACCATAAAGAGCATTTTCTATGCACCGTGTTTCGCAGCCATCGTCTATTTACATTGGTGCCTTGCGACCGGACACCGGGCAAGAGCGCTCTATCGGTCAGTTACCACCATCGCGGCGGCTATGCTGTCCTTTGGCCTGTTGGTTGGGTTGCACGGCGCGGCCTTGCCCGTCGTCGAAGGCCAAGAAAGAGATCTTGCAGGAAGCGTGCACAGCTTCCTGCGTTTCTTCGAGTTTGAACAGGTGCGTTTCGTCTTTGCCGAGATGGCCTTGGCACCGCTTGTAACCTTGGGCCTCATTCTGCTTTTCCCGGTCGCGCGCATATTGCCCTACAATGTGAAAATCCTGTTGCTGGGTTTGTGCGGACCGCTGCTATGTATTTTCTTCTACCGCAACACATTCCCCTATTTTTTCACATTTTTGCTGCCGCCGATTTGCGTCGCGATCGCACCGGTGCTGTCGATGCTGGTCAAACGTTATGGCCTTGTACCGATCATAGCCTTATCCCTGTTCGGTCCGATTTTCCTGCTGATACAAGAGCCATATGGCACGCTCGAACGGCAACGGGCGACGATCAGCGAGGTCCAGCGATTGTTCCCGGAACCGACGCCTTATTTGTCTTATTCCAGTTATATGCCGTCATATCCACGACAGTTTCCGTCACTCATCTCGGGGGTTGCCCTCGGTCGCTATTGGCAGGAGCGTGAAGGACAGATCGCCCGCGATATCGAGGCTGGTCGGATCGCCTTTGTCATCGCGACGGGCGATGCGCTGGACATGGTTTACCAGAATAAAGGACCAGCCCCGATGCTACCCGAACGCGATGTGGCGGCGTTGCGCAGTAACTTCCTGCGATATAGCGATACGATCTTCATTGCCGGCAGAAAGATCTGTCCGCAGGCGGCCGAGCAACAGATACACATTTTTCGAAGCGGGCCCTATTCGGCCGATGGTGGCGATCTTGTCATCGACAGGAAGCGCGTTACCGATGGCAATGTTATTTCGCTAACGGCGGGAACGCACAGGGTGAGCTATGAACAAGGCGGCTGCGTCAAATTATGGGCGCTCGACCATGTCCCGAAACTGCCGGAAGATTTTCCGTCGGGACCGATTGCCGGAGGATTCTGATTTTGCGCCCGCGTCCTGAAAATCCCAATGTGCGGTTCATTACCCGCAAATGGGCGCCGGCCATGGGCGGGATGGAAACATATTGCATCCGCCTGACCGAGCAGTTGAGCAAGACGCATCGGCTGGATATTATGGCTTTGCCCGGCAAGCCGGATGGCGATGTGCCATCGGCGGCGGCGTTGATCGTTTTTGGACTGAGAACCGCAGTCCGCCTGTTGTTCGCCGAACCCGTAAAAGTGGTCCATCTTGGCGATGTGGCTATCTGGCCGCTGGGCTGGATCGCATCGTTGCGCCACTCGAAGAGTTGCATCATATTGTCTGCGCACGGATCGGACTTGAATTACGCTACAAAAGATACGTTTATGGGGCGGCTATATGCTGCCTATATCAAGATCGGGGCCCGGCTGCTGGGGCGGTCCAGGCTGATCGCTAACAGTGACTGGATTGCCGAGCTGGCCGAGAAATTGGGGTTTCAGGATGTCACCAAAGTTTCGCTGGCCACGGATATCCATTCAAAAACCGCCGCTGGTCCGCATAACGAATGTCTGTTTTTCGCTGGCCGGATCACGCCCAGCAAGGGCTTGTCGTTCATCGTCAATGATGTGCTCTCCCTGATGAAACGCCCACCCAGAATAAGGGTCGCGGGGACGATCTGGGATGATCAGGAAGCGAAGACACTGGAATCGCCATTGGTCGAATATCTGGGTAACCTTGGCCCCGACCAGCTAATCGCTGAATATGGACAATCCATGGCCGTTATTGTGCCCAGCCTGGGCAAAGAAGGTTTTGGACTGGTCGCGGCGGAAGCGGCCGCTTGCGGAGCCGTGGTCATTGCCTCAGGCCATAGCGGTCTGGCTGAAGTGGTCACGCCCGATATCGGGTTGCTCGCGAACAGCAAATCACCGGAACAATGGATCGCGGCGATCGAAATCGTCCGCGCTTGGACAACCGAAAAACGCGATTCTTTTACCAAAAACTCACAGGCTATTTCCCGCCGGCGCTATAGTTGGGATCGGGTGGCCAAGGAAACTGCGGCGGTTTACGACAAAGTCTAAAGAGGTGTGGTTCAGCTTGCTAACCGCACATCCCGCGACGCTTCCCGATTGTCCGGCTGGTCCGGCCATATACCGCGCGTGTCATAGGCCACTTTGCCGACGCGTTCATCGAGCGGGATCGATTTCAACATGTCGTGATCGGTGAGAGTGATCATAATCGGGCAGGTCTCCAGCGCCTGATCGATATCGATCAGCTCGGCACCGATGTCTGCAAAGGCCGCAGGCAGCTCGCTGGCATATGGCTCGACAATTTTCACACGCCCGCCATAGCGCCGCGCCAGTTTCGCGGCGATCTTCAGGGCAGGGCTCTCACGGAAGTCATCGATATTGGCTTTGAACGCCAGTCCGAAGCAGGCGATCGATACACCGGGCAGTTCATCGATCAGCAGCGAAGCCTGTTCCAGCACATGGCCGGTTTTGCCGTCATTCACTTCGCGGGCGATCCGGATGAGCTGTGCTTGTTCGGGGGGGCTGTGAATGATCAACCAGGGGTCGACCGCTATGCAATGCCCGCCGACACCTGGGCCGGGTTGCAGGACTATTGCCGTCGTTGTTTCTGGTGATTGCCATGTTTTGGCCGAGTTGGATAACTGGAAAGGTTAAAGCTAGCGGCAAGCCTAATAAATTGGAGGGCGCTAACCCGCCAGTCTAGGTTCTGAGCCTAGTCTTCTCCTTGAAGTTTCTGCGCTATTTTTTTTACGTTCTGCGATTGTCCACGGGGCAATATCATCACTTTGTTTTCGTGCGTGACGATGATTAAATTTTCTACGCCATAAACCGCGATTTCAAGGTCGTGACTGTGGATTAGATTGTCGCTTGAACCAATGGTAGCAGCCTTGCCGAATATCACATTTGAATGCTCGTCCTTGTCGCAGATCTCAAACAGCGAATCCCAGCTTCCCACATCTGACCAGCCCGGGTTCACGGGAGTGACCGCGACCTTTTCTGCTCTTTCCATTATCGCATAGTCAATCGAGTCAGAAGGCGCCGATGCAAATGCGTTAGTGTCAGGATAGCAAAGCTTGCCTTCTCTCCGCGAGCTATTCATGGCCGACCTGCAGGCGACCAGCATCCTGGGGGAGTGTGTTTCCATGGCCGCCAAATAGATGTCAGCCCGAAACAAAAATATTCCAGCATTCCAGTGAAAGCCGCCACCGGCGAGCATTTTCTCGGCATGGTCCTGATTTGGTTTCTCGACAAATCTCTTTGCCGATAAACTTCTGTCGCTTCCGACGATGGCATCTCCCTGTTGAATATAGCCGTATCCGGTTTTGGGTCCGGTGGGTTCGATCCCGAATGTCAATATCCAGCGGGCTTCCGCAACTGGAACCGATGCGAGCACTGCTTTTCGAAATGCAGTAATGTTTTTGATGATGTGATCGCTGGGCATAACCAGCAACAAATCGGCCGGGTTTTCAGCAGCGAGCGCCGCAAGCGCGATGGCGGGTGCGGTATTGCGAGGGTAGGGCTCCAAGATCATTGTGCGGGCTATAGCACCCACTTCTTCCATCTGATCCTGCATGATTTCAATATGTCTGGCAGAGCCCACAATGACCGGATTGCGGTATGTTGTTTGGTCTGCACAGCGCTGCAGCGTAAGCTGAAACATGCTTAGCGGGCCCAAGAGGTTGAGAAATTGCTTGGGTTTTTCCGGTGTCGAAAGCGGCCATAATCGCGTTCCGGAGCCACCGGATAAGATGACGGGTGTGATCTGCGCGTTTTGCGTCATGGTCAATATCTCACGTCATCGTGCAAGCGATGAGCGACCTCTCGTTTTTGGTAAGATCAATATCGGAAAATCCAGGGCAGATTCCACATTCCCCCGCCTTGATCAGTTTTCCGCGGACGGCGGCAGACCCTTCCAAGGGGATGATTTGCCATTCTTTGCTCGCGGTCTGCGAAATTATCTCGTCGTCTGTTCCGACAATCTGGAACAGCCCAAATGGCGGGCCAGCAGAGAGAATGGTCGACTTGTCATCCGGAATCTCATTCCAATGTTTCATATCATAAGTTGTAAGCTTGGCGATTGCCATTGCTTCATCCAGGTGGAGTTCTCGAGGACGTCCATAGTCGTAAATACGATAGGTGATATCAACATTTTGCTGGACTTCTAGAAGCGAGATACCCGCCCCAATCGCATGGATCGTCCCTGCCGGGACATAGAAAAAATCGCCCTTCTTGACTGGTTTCCAGTCAAGAAGTTGTTCAATTTCTCCCAGTATCGCAGCGGTTTTTAGTTTTGTGGTGCTGGCGGTTTTATTCAAACCGAGGCCCAACACGGCATCTGGTTTCGCATCGAGGACAAACCAGCATTTTTCCTTGCCATGAGGAAATCCGATCCTGCGTGCCTGACGATCATTGGGATGTACCTGAATGGACAGCTTTTCACTGGTGAAAAGATATTTTATCATGAGCTGAGGGCTTATGCCCTTCGGCGCTTCAAACCAGACTTCTCCAATCTTCTTTCCGCTTCCGCCGTCAAAAATATCAGGCAAAATTTCCTGACCCCATGGCTTTTCGACGAATTTCCTGTTCAACTTCATGTTCTGAAATTCTGGCTCATCGGTTTCTTCCGACGCTCGTGTATGTGAAACTGGTTTGCGCAACTTCTGATGGATTGTAAATGTTTCGCAAGTCGACCAGCACGTTGCCTTTCATCACATCTGCAAGCTTCTTCAAATCCAAGGCACGGAATGCATCCCATTCGGTGACAATGACGACCGCATCCGCATCTTTCGCGGCATTGTAACTGCTGTTAGCCATTGTGACTGCTGGCATAATCTCTTTCGCCAATCCCATGCCTTCCGGATCATAAGCCGTCACTTCCGCTCCTGCGTCAATCAATGTTTGCGCGATGGCGATGGAGGGGGCATCTCTCATGTCGTCGGTATTGGGTTTGAACGTGAGGCCGAGCAAAGCTACTTTTTTGCCGCGGACATCGCCGTCCAGAGCGTGAATGACTTTGCGGCCCATGGCGCGTTTGCGTTGGTCATTTGCATGCACCACGGCTTCGACAATACGAACTGGGCTATCGTTGTCCTGCGCTGTTTTCATCAATGCAAGCGTGTCCTTGGGAAAGCAGCTGCCACCATATCCAGGGCCGGCGTGGAGAAATTTTGATCCGATCCGGTTGTCAAGCCCGATTCCCCGGGAAACTTCCTGGACATCAGCACCAACTTTTTCACACAGATCGGCGATTTCATTGATGAACGTGATTTTTGTCGCGAGAAATGCATTGGCTGCATATTTGGTCAATTCCGCTGTGCGTCGGCCGGTGAATAATATGGGTGATTCGTTAAGGAACAGCGGGCGATAAATTTCGCTCATCACATCCTTCGCCCAATCATCCTCGGTTCCAATGACGATGCGGTCGGGCCGTTTGAAATCTCGGATAGCCGCTCCTTCACGCAAAAATTCGGGATTGGAAACCACCGAGAACCGATCCCGTGGCTGTTTCTTCTCGAGGATAAGCTCAACTTCATCACCGGTTCCGACAGGAACGGTCGACTTGGTTATGACTACAGTCGGTTCGGTAATGGAATCGGCAATTTCCTCACTTGCCGCATACACATAGCTCAGATCAGCATGGCCATCGCCTCGTCGCGACGGCGTGCCGACTGCAATAAAAATTGCATCGCAATACTTTACGGAAGCGGCAAGGTCGGTCGAAAAAGACAGGCGTCCCGCGTCAACATTGCGTTTTACTAAATCAGCGAGCCCCGGTTCGTAAATCGGCATGATATTGTTGTTAAGGTCCGATATTTTTTTCTCGTCTTTGTCGACGCACACCACATCATGGCCGAAATCGGCGAAACAAGCGCCAGAAACCAGGCCGACATAGCCCGAACCTATCATTGCAAGTTTCATTTAATTCCCTCAAATATTAGATATCTCAACACGCTTGTATATCGCGGCTTTTGGCCGGTAGTTTGTTACAGGTCAAGGTTGCATCAATCGGGTCGTATTAGTCTGTTTTGCAACAGATTTTCCGTATTCATCGTTTGACAAGAATTACAAATGGCCCATTCCGGTTTGATCACCGGCAAAGATCTGCAAGATACTCTCCACCCCCACATAATGACGGCTCAAGAATCTTACATTGGGGTAGATGTATTGAACGATTTGATAGCGAGCCTGCTGAATTGTCGAGACCCCAAGCTTGTCGTCACAATGCTAAAGTCTCTGGTGCCTGAATTTGATCATGGTCGAGACAATGATAAAATAGAAAATGCCTCTTGATTGCAAAATTCGTGATGGTCGTAAGCCGTGTGTTTCCGAATTGATTTGTCAGAGTTTTAACAACCCAAACGGCACAATTCTGTTTTCTATATCGTGTCCGATTTCTGCGCGGCCCAAATAGGCGATTTCATTGATCTCGGACCATCGCTTCGTAATAGTCTCAGGCGTTTCGCCGAATGGCCGGTCATTTTCGGGGATATCGCCGACGTTGCCTAATTTTATCCCGGACAGGCCCTGCGTTGCTAGATTGCTGCAAAGGTGAAACATGGCGCGATCGAAGGCATAGAGATATTCGGATATCTCCTCGACGATGAGAATGTGATCCCGCAGATCCGGCATCAGCTTTGTGCCAGTCATCATTGCGAGGGTCATTAAATTGAAAGCGGCGTGTTTTTTACCTTTGGTCAGCCCCGGTTCTAGCATATTTTTTTGTCTGTGCACGATCCATTCCAGAGCTCGGCGAACGGCATGTTCGCCGTTTGGCCTGGCAACATCGGACGCCATCGGACCATGTGCGAGCTCGCCGATCCCTGCGCGATAGAGAGCGCCGAGCAGGTTTCCCGCATCGCTATATCCCAGGTAGGTTTTGCCTTTGGCGATGTCGTTCAGTTGTCCGATCGCCGCTTCCGCCATACGTGCGGCACCATATCCGCCGCGGGCAAACCATATCGCATGTATGCTCGGGTCGTTGGCCAGCGCAACGAAACCGTCGGTGCGTTGCTTGTCGCTGCCCGCGAAATGACCTTCCTCAAAAAAACATTGCTCGTCAAAGATCAATTCGGCCTGCGGGTGGGTCTGGGCTGCAAGCGCAGTGACACGATCGGCAGTTTCCCGGGATAACGGGGTGGACGGCGCGCAAATGCCGATGCGGACTGGTGAGGAGATGGAATTTGTTCCTTGCGCCATTGCCAAATAGATGGAGAAGCAATAGCGCGAAAAAATGAGTGAACACAAATCCTATTATTTTTGCGGTATCGGCGGCTCCGGAATGTTGCCTCTGGCGATGATTGTTAAAGCGGCCGGCGCGCAGGTCTCAGGGTCGGACCGGGCGCTTGACCAGGGCCGGTTGGCGGACAAGTTTCAATGGTTGCAGGACCGGGGAATCAAGCTGTTTGACCAGGATGGCAGCGGTTTGGTCGATAGCAGCCAGATATTGGTCGCTTCTGCCGCTATTGAAGACACTGTGCCGGATGTTGCACGCGCGATTGCGCTGGGTTGCAAGCGGATGACCCGAGCCGAACTGCTGGCGGAACACTTTAATGCCGCCCCGCGCAGCATCGCCGTTGGCGGCACCAGTGGCAAATCAACCGTAACCGGGATGATCGGCTGGATACTGACCGAGGCTGGCCGTGATCCGACGATCATGAACGGTGCGGTGATGAAAAATTTCGTGGATGCGTATGCACCATTTGCCAGTTCCCGCGTCGGAGTTGGCGACATGATGGTGAGTGAAGTTGATGAAAGCGATGGTTCAATCGCGTTGTTCAATCCGGAAATTGCGGTGCTCAACAATGTCAGCCTGGATCATAAAAGCCTCGAAGAACTGAGAATGTTGTTCGGCGATTTTATAGCGAAATCACGGCACGCGATCTGGAATCATGATGATGCAGAGTCGCATGCGCTTGTTGGTTCTAGCAATTTGGCAAAAACGAGTAGCTTTGGATTTTTCGATGGTGCGGATTACCGGGCTCTGCAAGTCGAGGAAAAATCTCTTGGCAGCAGTTTTGTGATGCGGACCGGCGGGACAGACTATCCGGTCTCGTTGCAAGTGCCGGGCAGGCACAATGTCGCCAATGCTTTGGCGGCTATCGCAGCCAGCTGTGCAATCGGGGTGCCGGTCGAGATCGCAATATCGGCAAGCGGGTCGTTTCGCGGCCTGGCCCGTCGCTTTGATATCGTGGGAACCACCAATGATATTACGGTGATCGACGATTTCGGTCACAATCCCGATAAAATCGCAGCGACACTGCAGACCTTGAAAGCATTCCCTGGCCGGGTTGTGGCTTTCTTCCAGCCCCACGGTTTTGGACCAATAAAAAAAATGGGTGCAGAGCTTGCAGTGGTTTTCTCCGAAAACCTTGACGACGATGACCGTGTGATATTGTGTGATCCAGTCTATTTCGGCGGCACAGTTGATCGGTCTCTTGGCAGCGATTCCATCGTCGACGCGATAACCGCTGCCGGTGGCAACGCAGAACATATCGCGGCCAGGTGGGAATGTGGTGACAGAATAGTGGAGATCTCAAAGCCCGGTGACCGCATCGTCATCATGGGCGCACGCGATGATACATTGCGCAGCTTTGCCCAATCGATTTTGGCTGGGATCGGCCGCGATAAATCGAAATTACAGGCGGACTGATGACCGACATATGGAAATGATTCGATCGGTTCCAAACTCAGGCTAAGAATTTTTCGACGCGACATATCGGCAATTTCCGTGCCTGGATATTCTGCTACCGTCCAATGGGCTGACTGCCGTCGTCTCGCTTCTGCGGCAGGGCTTTCCAAGTTGCAGGCATTGAACACGGCTGCCGAACTATTCCCGGATCCCCAGCTTCATTTGGTTCACGCCTATCATGAGCCCCATAGTGCGTGGTTGCGTTCCGATCAGATTGCAGAGGATGTGAATGCTAAGGAAAAAGGCGGCATTGGCAAGATTCCTCGCCAAACCCCAAATCTCCGACACAATTTTCGAACGGCTGAACGGATCCGTCGAGAAGGGCGATCTGGGCCCCGTTCTGACTCGGAAGATCACCACCACCAAATCGGATCTTGTGGTTTTGGGAACCCATGGTCGCAGCGTGTTTACTCGGGCAACATTGGGCAGCAATGCGTAACATGTCTTGGGATGGGTTGGCGATGATGTGTTGATGGCTTGCAAGCGAAAAAAAGCCCTAATTCATTATACGCTTTCCAGCGCCCGTTTGAGCGCAGCCAGCATTTTTTCCCGATCCTGATTTGTAGGTTGTTCGGATAATTTTTCTTCTACCTCTTGGCGCAACGCAGCGAGTTTGGATATCCAGTCGCGCGAAGCGGTCAGGTCGGCGGCTTCAGGGCGGCCGGCAGACAGGCGGGTTGCAAGTTTGGCTTTATGCAACTCCCATGTCTCACCTAGTGCTGGAATGATCGTGGCCGGTAAGTTCGAGATGGCTCCCAAAGTTTCGGCAAGACCTGCAAGCGCGCGCTGTTCTCCGTGGACCAGAAAGAGCGATCCGCTGATCGGTGTGCGATCCCTGATCCAGTCGACCAGACCGCTGCGGTCGGCATGGTTGGAATAGCCATCAAGCATGGCGACTTGCGCTTTCACCATTACATCATGGCCGGAAATGCGGACGCGCCTTGCTCCATCCCTGAGCACCGGCCCCAATGTCCCGGTAACCTGAAAGCCTGATAACAACAGCCGGGAGTGTCGGTTGGGGAGGTTACGGACCAGATGATGCCTTATCCGGCCGCCTGTGCACATGCCCGATCCCGCGATGATTACAATCCCGGTCATGCGATTAAGCTTCTTGGATTCCGCTGTATTTTGGATGAACCGGATATTGGTCCGCTTCAACATGTCGGTTCCGCTATCGCGGTAGCGCATGACCGCCATGGTAACTTTCTGGGCCAGCGGGGAATCGAGAAACACATTTACCGGGGCCAGACGCCTGGATTCAAACAATGCATCAAAATCTTCGAGTATTGCCTGCGTGCGTTCCAGCGCGAAAGCCGGGATCAGTACATTGCCGCCCGCTGCGATCACTTCCTCGACATGCCGCGCCAGTGTCTCGCGGCGCTCGCTGACCAGTATAAGTTCGCGATCTCGGTCTCCATAGGTGGACTCGCAGATCACATGGTCATAGCCACCGATTTCCGAAGCGGCACAATTGATCGATCGGCCAGACCCGACATCGCCGGAGAACAGCAACCGCTGGCCAGCTATATTGATTTCAATCGATGCCGATCCTACAATATGCCGCGCATCCCAGAACCGAAAAGATACGCCATTGTCGAGATGTTTTTCCTCGCAATAGGCGACCGTACGGACATTTTTGTGCAGCTTCGCAATATCCTTGCCATCATAAAGCGGTGTGAAGGGTGCTAAACCTGCCCGATCCGTCCGGCGGTTTCTACGCTCGACGTCCGCGGCCTGCAACTTAGCCGAATCCTGCAAAAGCGGTTTGATAATATCAGCGCTTGGCGCCGTGCAATAGGTTTTGGCCTTGCATCCACTGGCATAGAGATAAGCCAGCCGTCCACTATGATCGAGATGCGCATGGGTCAGCAGCACGGCATCAATTTTTTTCGGGTCAAAGGGCAGCTGTTCATGGTTTAACGCTTCGAGCGAACGCGTGCCCTGAAACATTCCGCAATCGACCAATATTCTCTTGCCCGCACCTTTGAATTCAAAACAGGATCCAGTGACCGTTCCCGCAGCACCGTGAAATTTTATAGTCACTCCACTCATTTAACTCTTCCTCTCGGAATTTATATTTCCAAGATCAGTGCGCAACCACCAGCGGCACCGGGCAATCTCGAAAAAGGGCATTGTCACATTAACTTGGCTAGCGATGGTTGCCGGGTTGGGATAGCATCGGCAGATGCAGAAAATCTCGTTTGAGCGCCATCGTTTTCCACCTGATCTGATTATCCATGCGGTTTGGCTTTATGCAAGGTTCACCCTGAGCTTACGCGACGTCGAAGATTTGCTTGCCGAACGCGGTCTGGATGTTTCTTATGAAACAGTCCGCCGTTGGTTTCTTAAATTTGGTAGCCAGATTTCAGCCAATCTCCGAACTACTCGACCTGCACTCAGCGATCATTGGTATCTCGATGAAATGGTCATCGCCATTTGCGGGAAGCGGCATTGGCTATGGCGAGCAGTCGACAATGAAGGAACGGTCCTGGACTTTCTTGTTCAATCCCGTCGCAATACCAAAGCCGCAAAAAAGCTGATGAAAAGCCTTCTCAAG
>JABMNS010000365.1 GCA_013204445.1 Sphingomonadales bacterium | reverse complement strand
CAAGCGCGGACCATTGCCAGTCGGAGTTGCGGTCGACCAGCCGAATGCTGGCATCTCCGCCGTCATTGTGATTTTCACTGAAAGCAAAGCCGCGTTCGCGGTCATCGGTGAAGGCGCGGACATTGGATTGTAATTCGATATTGTCCGAAAGCGGCGCTACAAAGCGCACGGAAAGACCGGTCTGTTCATATTCTGCCGGGCGATCCACCGAACCTCGCTGGCCTTCGATGATCGGAATAAAACCATCGCCGCGGGCATAGTTGGCGGAAATGGTCAACTGCCCCTGCCCCAGTTCACGGCCAAAGATCAGATCAGCATCAACGTTGTTGCGGCTGCCATATGCAGCGCCCAATTCGATCAGGTCACCGACATTGTCGCTGAACAGTTCGATGGTTCCGGCAACAGCACCCTGGCCGTCTGCACCGCTGCCGCCGCCACGGCGGACACGGGCTTCGATCAGTGGAAGCGCATCATAGCCGGGCCACGCAACCCATCCGCCAAATGGATCAGCCTGCGGAACACCGTCGAGAATCAGCAGCGCCCGCGAAGAGGCATTGCCGCCCAGTCCACGCAGCGTAATGCCCTGGCTGGTGGGATTGGCTGACCGCGCATCCGAACGACGGAATTGCTGGAGACCAGGCACATCGCGTAACGCATTCTCGACAGTCTGTAATGAATCGATCGAAATTTCGGTGGCGTTGTAAGCCCTGTCGCCCAGCGAGGCAGGCAGGCCGGTTACTATAATCTCTGATAATGACGTATCGGAAAAGACAATTTCGTTGTCATCATTGCTGGCTTGATCTTGCCCCCAGGCAGGGACACTCACCAACGCCATTGAAGCCAAGAACGGGTAGGCTAAAACTGATTTTTTCATGATTTAACTATGCATCCACTTCTCATGAACCGGCATATCGTCTGGAAGCCGGTGATAGTCCTGCGCATCGCAAGCAAAATTGGCGCTGTCCGCTTTACCGAAAAGGCTCGGTTCATCGAGCGTTCCAACCTTCAGGATAACGCCTACTTCGAACCCCGGTGCGCGGGTGGTCAGATGGGTGCCGCAATCGGCGCAAAATTCCCGCGTCACACCATTTTCCAGATCAGCCCGTTTATAGCCTTTCACAGCACCTTTGGTGATCTCAAAGCCATCCGCCGGCATCGCCATGATCAGCAAGCTATTGCCGCCGGTGATATATTGGCATTCCCGGCAGAAACATTCCGCTTTCATCATTGGTTCGCCGTCGGCTTTGTAGCGCACTGCGCCGCAATAGCATCCGCCTTGGATTGTCATGTCATTGGTCCTTCACGGCTTCAGGAGCCGCTTTCTGAAAAGAGTCGAGTTGATTGCAATCCGCGTCAATGCGCACGAGCCTGGGAAACGGGTTTAAATCCGTATCGAAACGCCGGGCATTGGCCATTTGCGGTATCAGGCAGACATCCGCCAGATTGGGTTGCTCTCCGCCGAACAGGCCAGCCTTCGGTGCCATCGTCTCAAGAGCGGCAAAGCCTTCCCCGATCCAGTGGCGGTTCCATTTGTTAATGGCTTCCTGTTCCTGTCCGAGTTCATTCTTGAGATATTTCAATATCCGCAAATTATTCACTGGGTGAATATCCGCCGCGATGACCATTGCCTGGGCGAGCGTGGTCGCTCGCTCGACCGGATCGCGGGACACCATCGGCGGGTCGTCATATTTCGCATCGAGATAGTCGATGATCGCTAGCGACTGGGTCAGATCAAGCCCGTCGATCGAGAGCATTGGCACAAAGCCCTGCGGATTGCGCGCGACATAGGCCGGGGCCTTCTGGTCGCCGTCGAGCAGACTGGTGTTCACCGCTGTATAGGCGACCCCCTTGAGGTTGAGCGCGATGCGCACACGGTAGCTCGCCGAACTGCGCCAATAGTCATAGAGAATGATATCTGTCATGCGCTGGCTTTGAAGATTGAGCAGCGGAAATGCAAGGGCGTTACGCTGCTCTCGCGAGGGGTCAGAATTATCCTATCGAACCGCCATCGATTGAAATTTCGCCGCGCGGTTCAATCGACACGCTCCGCCCCGACCGTTTTGCCAATTCTTCCAACGCTGCCAGGCCTATCTTGTTCGCTACAGCCGGATGCACTTCCAAACGCATGGCACCGGTGCTGCGAAGCCGCTCCGCCTGCCGGAGCAGTTTCAGCGCAGCATTGATCGAGCGATTGGCCTGCATGATTTCCAGCACCGATGGCCGTAGCTTGCGGCTGACAATTTGCATGAAACCAAAGCCGTTGATCGCGGTGCGTTCGCAATTGGCGGCCATATGCTCATCAAAAACAGCCGTGACGGCAGCGCGTTCGGCCTTGGCTTCCAGCGTCGGGAAATCCACCCCGATATTGCCGGCAATATCAAACCGCAGCAGCGCCAGAGCGATCTCTTTCGCAGCCCGTTTCGCCAGCTCAAATGGCGCCAGCGGTCCATCGACATCGATCAATGTCATCGCCGGCGTAAGCGAGACCAGAAGGCTCCCGCCCTCGAAATCAATCCGTCCGGTTTCCGCCTGTTCGATGGCTTCGTGCCAGCCATGCTCGGCAAAGACATCCTCTTCATGGGCGTGGACCTGTTTGAAGGGAAGTCCGCTTGCCGCGAGTTGCGCCAGCAAATCAGGGCCCTCGCAGAAGGGGCTGTCCTTGTCGGCCGGACGTGCCTTGGCGCGCTTGGCCTGCCCTCCTTGCTCGATCATCGCCGCCCGGAAGTTTTCTACTCGGACCATCGATCCTTCGGTCAATCCTTTGGGAAGCGGCTGCAGCAGGGCTTCTTGCCCGTTGGACAGAGTCACGATTCCGGATTTTCCGGCAACCCATTGCCGGGTGAATTTCGCGTCGACGACCGCGCCAGCTCTAGCGCGCCCATCGGCCCGCTCGACCCGTATTTGCGACAGCAGATTATCTTCCAGCCGCAACGCCCGGTTCTCGCCGATCCCGGCTTCGTAAAGCCAGCCATTTGCGAAATCAGCCAAGGGGATAGCCCGCACTGATCAACAGGTTCCGGGTTTCATATAAGGGAAGACCCATGACCCCGCTATAGCTCCCCGACATCCAGATGACGAAGGCTTCTGCCTGCCCCTGTATCGCATAGCCGCCTGCTTTGCCCTGGCCTTCGCCAGAGGCAATATAGGCTTCGATCTCGCTGGACTCGAAGCGCTTGAACTTGACGATACTGTCGGACAATTTGGTCCTCGCCTTGCCGTCGGCTGCGATCACGCAGACCGCCGACATCACATGATGCCGCCGCCCGCTGATCAATTGCATGAATTTGCGCTGTTCCGCCGCATCGGCGGCCTGGCCCAATATCCGGCGACCCACCGCAACGATGGTGTCCCCCGCGACCAGGGTTTCCTGATCTTCGCGTTCGACAGCGACCGCCTTTTCCTGCGCCATGCGCAATACATAGTCGCGCGGCAATTCGGCCTTGCGCGGTGATTCATTAATGTCGGGGGAGATGATCCGGTCCGGCGTGACGCCGAGACGACCGAGCAGTTCCAGACGACGCGGACTGGATGAGGCTAAGACCAGTTTCATATTTTCACTTCCGTCATGCTGAACTCGTTTCAGCATTCAGTGCGTCAAATCGCAAGCGCAGTTTTACGACAAACCCGGATCCCGGATCAAGTCCGGGATGACGAGCCATGGCTCGTCACTTGAAACGATACGTGATACGACCCTTGGTCAGGTCATAGGGGGTGAGTTCGACGAGCACTTCATCGCCAACCAGCACGCGGATGCGATTCTTGCGCATCTTGCCAGCGGTGTGACCCAAAATCTCGTGGCCATTTTCCAGCTCGACCCGGAACATGGCGTTGGGGAGCAGTTCGCGAACCATCCCCTTCATTTCCAGTAATTCTTCTTTTGCCATCTTGCGGT
>JABMNS010000364.1 GCA_013204445.1 Sphingomonadales bacterium | reverse complement strand
GCGCTACGCGGAGCTGGTCTATAATGGTTTCTGGTTCTCACCAGAGCGGGAAATGCTGCAGGCCGCGATCGATCTTAGTCAGGCGCGCGAGATCAACGGCCCCTTCAACCAGCCAACGACCACCCAATACGATCAGGACGATCCCGACAATCAACACCAATATCGATCGCCAGAGCGGTTGCACGTCATGCAAATGCGTGTCTGAAATTTCCAGTGCCTGGGCTTTTTCGTGCAAGGCACTGGCCCCGACCGGCTGTGTCCGTTCCGCCCAATAAGCGTAGACCAAATAACCAATGAGCAAGGTAATAAAGGCAATGCCGATGGAGACTGTTATCCCGGTAGTGCTAGCGACCAGCCACAGAACAACCGTCACAGCCAACGCCAACCCGCCATCTCGCCACAATGGTCCTCTTGGCACCACCATCGGCAGGATCAGGGAGGCCGTGCCCAAAATAAGCAAGCTGTTCGCAAGGTTGGAACCGACGACATTTCCCCAGGCAATGCCTGGCGATCCGGCCAGCGCTGCTTCGACACTGGCCACCAGTTCCGGGGCGGACGTGCCAAAGCCAACGATCGTCAGACCGATCAAAAGCTCGGACATCCCTGCCCGTTCCGCCACGCGCACAGCGCCGCGCACCAGCAGTTCGCCGCCGACGATAAGAACAACAAAGCCTGCGAGCAGCAAAAGCAGCGGGATCAGCACGAGATAGTCTCCACAGTTGAAGCAGAGAGACTGGGACGCGGCTTTTCAATGCCTTCGCAGCGGAGCAACCGTTGCGAAGATCGGTTGAGCCTAGCCATTGCGCTTGCCGAGCAACTTCAACCTGAGTGCATTGAGCTTGATAAAGCCTTCGGCATCCTTCTGGTCATAGGCACCGGCATCATCCTCAAATGTCACCACTTTTTCACTGTACAGGCTGTCGAGCGACTTGCGTCCGACGACGCTCACCGATCCCTTGTAGAGTTTCAGACGCACCGTGCCGTTGACCCGCGCCTGACTAAGATCGATCGCGGCCTGCAGCATTTCCCGCTCTGGTGAGAACCAGAAACCATTATAGACCAGCTCCGCGTAGCGCGGTGCCAGTTCATCCTTCAGATGTGCTGCACCGCGATCCAGCGTCAGCTGTTCGATTCCCCGGTGGGCGGCATGGTAGATGGTACCGCCGGGCGTTTCGTACATGCCGCGCGATTTCATACCGACAAAGCGGTTTTCGACCAGGTCCAGCCGGCCGATGCCATGCTCGCGGCCATAATCGTTCAGCTTTTCGAGCAGAGTCGCGGGGCTCATACCCTCGCCATTGATCGCGACGCCGTCACCACGCTCGAAATCGACCGTGATATATTCCGGCGTGTCAGGCGCATCTTCGGGATTATTGGTCCGCGAATAGACATAGTCGGGAACTTCTTCCCACGGATCTTCGAGCACTTTGCCTTCCGAGGAAGTGTGCAGCATGTTGGCATCGCACGAAAAGGGAGATTCTCCGCGTTTGTCCTTGGGAATCGGAATTTGATGCTTCTCGGCAAATTCGATCAGCCGGGTGCGGCTGGTGAGATCCCATTCCCGCCAGGGTGCGATTACTCTCACATCGGGATCGAGGCCATAATAGCCAAGTTCGAAGCGAATCTGGTCATTGCCCTTGCCGGTCGCGCCATGCGCCACAGCATCCGCTCCGGTCAGCTTGGCAATTTCGATCTGGCGCTTGGAAATCAGCGGCCGCGCGATCGATGTGCCGAGCAGATACAGGCCTTCGTAAAGCGCATTGGCGCGCATCATCGGAAAAACGAAATCCTTGACGAATTCTTCGCGCAGATCGTCGATAAAAATATGTTCCGGTTTGACACCCAGCGTTTCCGCAACCCGTCGCGCAGGGCCCAATTCTTCGCCCTGCCCCAGATCAGCGGTGAAGGTCACAACTTCACATTGATATTCCTGCTGCAGCCATTTCAGGATCACGCCGGTATCAAGGCCGCCGGAAAAGGCAAGAACCACACGCTTTACGGAATCGCTCATTTTATCGTCTTTCCATGAATTGAGGGCCGCGCCTAACAGGCTCCAATTTTACGCGCAATATGATATGTCGGGGCCAGAAGGAGAGACTCGTTGCAAAAGCAGGATTGAAAACCAAGCCGACTCATGCCGATGTAACTGCTTTTATCGAGAGTACCGAGCCGGAACGCCGAAAGGCAGAGGCGCATCAACTGATTGATCTATTTTGTAAAATAACCGTTAAAGAGCCCAAAATGTGGGGCCCAAGCATCATCGGTTTGGGCAGCTATGGCTATAAATATGAAAGCGGTCGCGAGCGCACGATGTGCCGCGCAGGCTTCTCGCCACGCAAGGCAAAGCTGTCGCTATATTTGATGGGGGCTTATTGCACGCCCGAAGCACAAGCGGAGCAGGAACGGCTGTTCGGACTGCTCGGCAAGCACAGCGTCGGCAAGTCCTGCCTCTACATAAATCGGCTCGACCAAGTGGACATGAAGGTGCTCGAACAGCTTATCTGCAACAATTGGGATTTGATGAACCAGCGCTATCCTCGTTAGCGCCCTGCGATCCGTACCAATAGATTCAACTGCCTGGCCGATAGAATCAGCCGATCAGACCTTTCTCCGCCGCCGCGATATAATCTCGCGTTATCGGTAAAGTCCGCCGGTTGCGGCTGAACTGGATCTGATAATTGCACATGCCGCCATTTTCAAAGGCTGCGGTCGCACCCGCCAGATAGAAGGTCCACATCCGGCAGAAACGCTCATCATAGAGCGCGATGATTTTTTCTCGGTTGTGCACCGTCCGCTTGTACCATTCGCGCAAGGTGAAGGCATAATGCAGCCGCAGGTTTTCGACGTCGGTTGCGATCAGGCGATATTGCTCGCTCGCCGCCAATGTTTCGCTCAGCGCCGGTATATAGCCGCCAGGAAAAATATATTTGCGGGTGAAGGCATCGGTGGTGCCGGGGCCGCCCATACGACCGATCGTGTGCAGCAACATCACCCCGTCGTCGGTCATCAGATTGGCGCAGCAGCGGAAAAAGGTCCGGAATTGTGGCGTACCAACATGTTCGAACATGC
>JABMNS010000363.1 GCA_013204445.1 Sphingomonadales bacterium | reverse complement strand
TCATAGGCCCAGGGATATTCGAAGGGCTTGTAGGTTTTGCGTGCTTCCAGAAGTGACATGGTTACTCATTCTCCGCGTTATACTTGTCACCCCAGCGTAGGCTGGAGCCTGTATCAATCTTGTTCCCTCTCCCCGACAGGGAGAGGATCGTTCTTGGTCAGGGGGCTGCGCCCAGACGCCACCCCTCACCGACTTTGACTAACCGCCTCCGCTAACGCTCCGGCGCCAAGTCTCCGTTGTCCTCTCCCTCAAGGGGCGAGAAAAATGCTCCTTCAACTCTGAATAAAACAGCCCCCTCCCAAAAGGAGCGAAAGGGAGGGGGCAGTGGGCAAACTGCCTAGATTATTGACACGCCAGACATTCGTCATAGTCGGTGGTGCCGGCGGTGGTCATCAGTTCGACCGTTTTCGGGTCGAGCGTATTGTCCGCCTCGACGCCGCCGCCGGTTGGTTCGCTCATTATCGTTTCGCCACCGGCAAAGCCGGCGCGCTGGATCGATTTCGAGCGCAGATAGTAAAGCGACTTGATGCCCAGTTCCCAGGCGCGGAAGTGGAGCATCAGCAGGTCCCATTTGTCGACATCGGCCGGGATGAACAGATTCAGCGATTGCGCCTGATCGATATAGGGCGTGCGGTCGGCGGCAAGTTCGAGCAGCCAGCGCTGGTCGATCTCAAAACTGGTCTTGTAGGTATCCCTTTCCTCGGTGCTGAGGAAATCGAGATGCTGGACGCTGCCACCCTTTTCAAGGATCGTGTTCCAGACATTGTTGCTATCCTTGCTCTTCTCCTGCAGCAATTTCAGCAGATGCGGGTTCTTCACGACAAAGCTGCCCGAGAGCGTCTTGTGAGTGTATATATTCGCCGGGATCGGTTCGATACAGGCCGAGGCGCCGCCGCAAATGATGCTGATCGAGGCGGTTGGTGCGATCGCCATCTTGCAGGAGAAGCGCTCCATCACGCCCTGATCGGCGGCATCGGGACAGGGTCCGCGTTCCTTGGCCAGCATCATACTGGCTTCGGACGCTTTCGCCGAAACATGTTTGAAGATCTTGAAGTTCCACGATTTTGCCAGCGCGCTTTCAAAGCCGAGGCCGCGGGCCTGGAGGAAGCTGTGGAAGCCCATCACGCCAAGACCGACGCTGCGTTCGCGCATCGCACTATATTTCGCCCGCGCCATTTCTTCCGGCGCGCGGTCGATATAATCCTGCAGGACATTGTCGAGAAAGCGCATGACATCCTCGATAAATTCCTTGTCGACCGACCACTCATTCCAGGTTTCGAGATTGAGCGAGGACAGGCAACAGACAGCGGTCCGGTCCTCACCGAGATGATCGCGACCCGTCGGCAATGTGATCTCCGAACAAAGATTGGATGTGGAAACCTTGAGACCCAGATCGCGGTGATGCTGGGGCATCATCCGGTTCACCGTGTCGCTGAAGATGATATAGGGCTCGCCAGTGGCCAGCCGCGTCTCGACCAGTTTCTGGAACAGGCTGCGCGCATCAACCGTGCCGCGGACCGAACCGTCTTTCGGCGATTTGAGGTCAAATTCCTTGCCGTCGCGCACCGCTTCCATAAATTCATCGGTCAGCAAAACGCCGTGATGCAGGTTCAGAGCTTTCCGGTTAAAGTCACCGGAAGGCTTTCTGATTTCGAGAAATTCTTCGATTTCCGGATGATTGACATCGAGATAGCAAGCGGCCGAACCGCGGCGCAAAGAGCCCTGCGAAATCGCCAGAGTCAGGCTGTCCATCACGCGCACGAACGGAATGATACCCGATGTCTTGCCGTTCAGGCCGACCGGTTCGCCAATGCCGCGAACCGCGCCCCAATAGGTGCCGATGCCGCCGCCGCGCGAGGCGAGCCAGACATTCTCGTTCCAGGTGTTAACGATGCCGCCGAGACTGTCATCGACGCTGTTGAGATAGCAGCTGATCGGCAGGCCCCGTCCGGTGCCGCCATTAGACAGCACGGGCGTTGCAGGCATGAACCAGAGCTTGGAAATATAGTCATAGAGCCGCTGGGCATGCGCCTGATCGTCGGCATAAGCGTCGGCAACACGAGCGAAAAGATCCTGATAGGATTCCCCCGGCAACAGATACCTGTCGTTGAGCGTTTCCTTACCAAAATCGGTCAGTAGGTCGTCGCGGCTTTCATCCAGCGTGATTTTGAAACGGCGCTTCTCGACGCTGTGGCTATCGCGCTCGGCCTTCAATTCCTTTTCGTCATTGGCCTTGGCAGAAGCGGCTTCGGCTGCCGCTTTTTTGCTGACCTCCGGCTCGCTTGTCGGCACTGCATCCTTGGCTTTACTTTTTGGCGTATCCAATACTTCCACGCCCATTTCACTCTCACTCACATCTGGTTCCGAAACTGTCTCGTTGTCGCGGCTGTCTCTAAAATCCATCAAATCCCCCTCAAAATCACTCTACTAATCCAACGATCACAACGGCCTGTAGACCGATCGACCACTGGGGTTTTATCCGGGCATTTGTTCCTGCCTTGTTAGACTCGTATCAAAGCCGTCATTCTAACAGTTTCACCACCCGGGCGGGCATTTATTTTCCTGCCCAAAATCCCGTATATCTTCTTGTCATTTAGCACAAAGGGAACCACCCACCGAGTCGGTGCGAAAGACGGATAACGCTATCTGTTGGTGTGCCCCCTTGGCCGAACCACTACCTATAGTGGCTGAATCGAAATTATATACAAGGGGGTAAATGAGATTTTAACGACTCCACTGGTCGTATAAATTAATCGCTTCGTCGAGCGCAGATTCATGTTGCAGCGCAGCGACGCGCGGACTTTCTAAGCCTTGCGCAAAGCGCAAGAGTCGATAGCAAAATTTGCAAGAATAAATATCCACAGATCATTCACAGGGAGTGATGACGTATTTGTGACGCCATATTTGGTGGATCACGCGTTAGCCCGTGCCTCGCCAAACAACAATTTGCGTACATCGCCATTGACCTGTCCGGCGACGATGAACAGATAAGCGGACAGAAACAGCATCCCGCCGACCGAAGCGATCGCACCAAGTCCAAAACCGGCTGCGGAAAAATTGTGGCGCCACGAAACCCAGAGCGCAGAGAGAAGCAGAAAACACAGGAAATCAAAGTTGAACTGTCCGGGCCAAGCCATGGTCGCCATGTCGCCAAAGAAAACCGGGGCCAGGTTCCAGCCATGGCCAAAAATGGTGACGCCGGTATAGGCCGCGATCGCGACAAAAAGCACCGCCATGAAAATTCTGAATGCCGTCATGAGTCGCTTCCTTCTGCTGGATTGATATTGATTGGGAGCTAATATGCAAGGGATAGCCCGTCTTCAATTACCTGTGACGTAATAAATTGAAAGAGGAGGCAAGGCCGAATTGTTTAGAACTAACCAGACAAGATAATATTGTTAGTACCGATGCGCACGCAGAGAATTTTATTTGGATTACACCGGCGTTGACAATGTCAGATGAGGATGCCGACCTGTTGGTTGAATCCGTATTACGAGCCGTTCACCTTTACCAAATTTTCAGGAGAGAGAGAGTGTGTGTGGCACTGGGATCAGTGAGGCGCATTAATAGCGACCGAGACCCAGTTCCAAATTGACGCGAGGACCTGCAGGTTTTGCACCGAACCCTCTGATTTATCCGGTACTGGACCAGATTCCGAGAAATGAGAGGGGCTGTCATCTAATGCCTTCTGATGAAATTCTCCGGCTTTACTAAATGTCCCAGCGGGAAGGAGGTGTTACCGATCGCTACCTCACCAAATAGTTCCGAAAACAGGAAGCGGAAAAAATATCGAACGGAGACTCAACGTTTCCAAATAAGAATGTGCTGCAGGTTCAATGATGTCCGCTTAGCTACAATCGTTTCCAATTTACGGATAGCCCGCTCCCCACACAATTGTCGTTCAACAAAATCAAAGCTGGCGTCAGCATTCGCGACAAAGCCGCCCTTGTATAAAGGCGACTCTCTACAACCCGTCTAAATTTTGTCACAAGACACGGATCGCGGTGATGAACCGCTGGAACCATCTACGGGGATACATGTCCAGGCCGGTGCGGCATCACAAAAACTTGCCCGAGCGGACTCTATCCGCCAAAAGACTTCCGGATCGCATTTTGCCGATATTCTGGAGCATTTATGACCGTCACCATCAAGACCGCCGACCTGATCGAAAGCGTCGCCGACGCACTGCAATTTATCTCCTATTATCATCCGATGGATTATATCCGGGCGCTAGGCAAAGCCTATGACGCGGAAAAATCTCCGGCGGCCAAGGATGCGATTGCCCAGATTCTCACCAATTCAAAAATGTGCGCCGAGGGCCACCGGCCGATTTGTCAGGATACCGGCATTGTGAACATCTTCGTAAAATGGGGCATGGACTGCCGGCTCGATGACACCTCGCAATCAATGCAGGAAATTGTCGATGAAGGCGGCCGGCGCGCCTATCTCTATCCGGAGAATAAGCTGCGCGCTTCGATCCTCGCCGACCCCGCCTTCACCCGGCGCAATACCAAGGACAACACACCGAGCGTATTGCATGTCGAGATGGTACCCGGCAAAACCGTCTCGATTGATGTCGCGGCCAAGGGCGGCGGATCCGAGAATAAGTCGAAATTCAAGATGATGAACCCGAGCGACAATATCGTCGACTGGGTGCTCGAAATGGTCCCGCTGATGGGCGCCGGCTGGTGTCCGCCCGGGATGCTCGGTATCGGCATTGGCGGCACCGCGGAACGCGCCGTCTTGCTCGCCAAGCAATCGTTGATGGATCCGATCGATATGGGGCAGCTCAAAGAACGGGGGCCGCGCAATGATATCGAAGAAATGCGGATCGAGATTTTCGACAAGGTCAATGCGCTGGGCATTGGCGCACAGGGACTGGGCGGACTCTCCACCATCCTCGACGTCAAGATTAATGACTGGCCTTGCCATGCGGCGGGCAAGCCGGTTGCGATGATCCCCAATTGCGCCGCCACCCGCCATGCCCATTTCACGCTCGATGGCAGCGGCCCGGCCTATCTCGAAGCGCCAAAGCTTGAAGAATGGCCAGATGTCAACTGGACGCCGTCGTCGGAAGCCAAGCGGGTCCAGCTGGATGCGCTCACGCCGGAAGAGGTGCAAAGCTGGAATCATGGTGACCGGCTCTTGCTAAACGGCAAGATGCTGACCGGTCGCGATGCGGCGCACAAGCGGATCAAGGATATGCTCGACAAGGGTGAGAAACTTCCGGTCGAGTTCAAGGGCCGGGTGATCTATTATGTCGGCCCAGTTGATCCGGTTGGTGAAGAAGTCGTCGGTCCCGCTGGCCCGACCACGGCCACGCGGATGGACCAATTTACCGACATGATGCTCGAACAGGGGCTGCTCGCGATGGTCGGCAAGGCGGAACGCGGACTGGACACCGTGGCCTCGATCAAAAGGCACAAGAGCGCCTATCTGATGGCGGTTGGCGGCAGCGCCTATCTGGTGTCGCGGGCGATCAAGGGATCCAAGGTTGTGGGCTTCGAGGATCTCGGCATGGAGGCGATTTACGAATTTGAGGTGCAGGACATGCCGGTAACGGTGGCCGTGGATGCTGAAGGTCAAAGTGTGCATCATCTGGCGCCATTGGTGTGGCAGGAGAAAATCCGGAAGGAAGGACTTTTGGAGGGGGTTTGAATTCTAGAGAGGGATAGATTTATCCCGACAGCGGACACCAGCTCTAGCCTTGTTGGATAGCAACAACTGGCTTGATTCCAGCCCGACTGCTTTTGGACGCATGGTGGGAGAAGTGGACGTCGATGAACAACAAACGAGGAATCAAGTTTAAGGCTTTACAAAGGGTATGACCATCGGCGTCGTCTTCTGATAGTCGCGATATTGATCCCCCAAATCAGCCAGCAGAGTCTTCTCCTCATTCCTGAGGCCGAAATAGATATAAGCCGTCCACCCGATTGCAAGCACCAGCCGCCCCAATGTCATCGTCGGCGCAGCCCAGAGCGCAATTAGGATACCCATCATCATTGGATGTCGCACCAGTTTGTAGAGCAGCGGTGTTACAAATGATATTTCTTTGGATTGCCGTTCGGTCAAATTCTCAAAAGACTGTTGCAAGCCGAAGAGATGGAAATGGTTGACCAGGAATGTGGAGACTAGCACGATTATCCAGCCCAATATGTAAATGAGAGTTAGCGATGCTCCGAATGCAGTCGCCGAAACATCCCATATTACGAACTCTAACGGCTGCCAGAGCAGTATCAGACCAGCGGTGAGAACGGCAACAACGAACACATAGCTGCTACGTTCAATCGACGGCGGGATTGTGTTTTTCCAGCGATCCTTAAAAGCTGGTGTAGCCATAATACTGTGCTGGCAACCCCAAATCAAGACAAGCGCAGCGTTCCAAATTGCCGCCAATGCGGGGTGCAGGTCCATTTGCGTAGCCGAGAACCCCTGATCAACTGTCACCGGCAGATAACATCCGGCCATCCGCAAAATCAGCCCGACAATAGCCGTAACGCCCAAAAAATAAGAAATTATGCTAAATAGCATTGCAGCTACACGTCCCATAATCC
>JABMNS010000362.1 GCA_013204445.1 Sphingomonadales bacterium | reverse complement strand
TATGCGTCGGATCCGACTGCAAAACAGTCCGCAATCCGGGCAGGGACAGCTCCCTAGGAAGTTATATCGCCTCAGGGATGTTCGTATCAAGCTCGTGCCAGACAGTACCCGTCGCACCCTATCTAGGCGCGATGGGGGCGTTACTCAAGACTGTTTGCCAGTTGTTCTGCACGGTCTGCCAGTTTTTCCAGTGCAGCAATCGCCTGTTCGTCCATCGGATCGGGTTTCGCGGGGGCGCTGGCCACAGCAGGCTCGGTAATTGCGGATCGCGCGCTGTGCAGTTCATCTGCTAGCAGCAGCGACGTGAACAGCAACATACGGCTTTCGTTTAACCCTGCCGGGTCCCCGGATTCCCGAGCTTTCCCGTCGACCATCGCGGCCAGTTTTGTCAGGTGATCTTCTTCTCCGTCCTGGCAGGTTACCATGAAGGAGCGTCCGCCAATTTCCAGTTTCATTTGCGCCATGTCAGTGCTCCTGTCGCTCAATCAGTCCGTCTATCGTCCGGATTGCTTGTTTCATTTCCTCTTTCAGCGCCTCGTGGCGCATCTCCAATGCCTGGTCGACATCGGCCTTTATTGTGCTATTTGCCGATTCTATCTGTCTTAGCGCGCGTTCAAGGCGGCCGATGACAAGGATGACACGTTCATTATCCATGAGCATTTTCCATAGCTTGTTTCCAACGGGTAAGTTCCCGTCTTTAGTCGCTATCAATCTATTCCGTTGCCGTAAACACTGGATAGTGAAAAGCGACCCTTGACGCCGCCTTGCTGGGCCATCAAAGGAGGAGGCAAAATAGCGAATCGTAGCATTTTGTTGCGCTCTCACGCTCGCCAATCCGGGGGATTAGACCAGTCATGACCGTTACCGAAAAAAACATGGCAAACGCCATAAGGGCGCTTGCCATGGATGCTGTGCAGGCTGCCAATAGCGGCCATCCGGGGATGCCAATGGGCATGGCGGATGCGGCTACTGTGTTGTTTAGCGATTATCTGAAATATGATCCGAAAGCGCCGAAATGGTTTGATCGCGACCGGTTTGTATTGTCGGCCGGCCATGGTTCGATGCTGATCTATTCACTGCTCCACCTGACCGGATATGCGCGTCCTACGATGCAGGACATCAAGGATTTTCGTCAGCTTAGTTCGCCCTGTGCCGGGCATCCGGAAAATTTCAAGCTGGAAGGCGTGGAGACGACGACCGGGCCGCTGGGGCAGGGGTTTGCCTCTGCGGTCGGCATGGCGGTGGCCGAGCGCCATCTGAATGCGCTGTTTGGCGACGATTTGGTCGACCATAAAACCTGGGTCATCGCCGGAGATGGCTGCCTGATGGAAGGGATCAACCATGAAGCGGTTGGCCTGGCTGGCCATTTGGGTCTAGGAAGACTTAATGTTCTTTGGGATGATAATGGTATAACTATCGACGGTGGAACAGAATTATCGACAAGTGAGGATATACCTGCACGCTATCGTGCCTCCGGTTGGCATGTCGTTTCCTGCGATGGCCATGATTTTGACGATATCCGCAAGGCGCTCAGCGAGGCGGAGGCCGATCCAAAGCCTTCGTTGATCGCCTGCAAGACCGTCATTGGCTTCGGCGCCCCAACCAAGCAGGGCACTTCGGCAACCCATGGCGCCCCGCTGGGCGATGAAGAAATTGCTGGTGCGCGCGCTGCTCTGGGCTGGGATTCAGAACCTTTTGTTATTCCGGATGATATTTTGAAGTCATGGCGTCAATTGGGCGAAAAGGGTGCTGCCGCGAGGGCCGAGTGGGATGCGCGGCTCGATGGCGACCAACAGGCCGCCGAGTTCAGCCGACGCATGGCGGGCGAGCTTCCGGACGGCAAGGCGATGCAAACCTATCTGGAAGGCCTCGCTAAAGACCCGCCGAAAGTCGCGACGCGCAAGGCTTCCGAAATGGCGCTGGGCGCGATTACCGAGGTTTTGCCAGAGATGCTCGGTGGTAGCGCCGATCTCACAGGTTCAAATAATACCAAAACTTCTTCTACCAAACCTTTGACAAAAGACGATTATTCCGGGCGCTATATCTATTACGGTATCCGCGAATTCGGTATGGCTGCGGCGATGAACGGGATGGCTCTGCACGGCGGCATCATTCCTTATGGCGGCACATTCCTAGTGTTCACCGATTATTGCCGCGGCGCCATGCGACTGTCCGCGATCCAGAACGCCCGGGTCATCTATGTCATGACCCATGACAGTATCGGGCTCGGCGAGGATGGGCCGACCCATCAGCCGATCGAGCATATTCAAAGCCTGCGTTTGATGCCGAACATGCACGTTTATCGGCCCGCCGATGCGATTGAAACGGCAGAATGCTGGGCGCTCGCTATCAAACGCTCTAACGGTCCTTCGACCCTTGCGCTCACTCGCCAGGGCCTTTCGCCCTTCCGTGATGACGTTAGCGTAAACCTGTGCGAAAAAGGTGGATATCGTGCGAAAGCGGCAGAAAATGACAAGCGTGTCGTGCTGATTGCGACAGGTTCTGAAGTGTCACTGGCGATGGCGGTCGCGGCGAAACTGGAGGCAGCCGGAACCGGCGCCGATGTCGTGTCGATGCCATGTACCGAATTATTTGACGAGCAATCCGAAGAATATCGCAATGAACTGCTTGGTGGGGACACCATATTGCGGGTTTCGATCGAAGCAGGTACGACATTTGGCTGGGAAAGATATACGGGTCTCGACGGGCTGCGTTTCGGTATCGACAGTTTCGGAGCGTCGGCGCCGATTGACGAACTTTACGCGCATTTCGGCCTGACCGCGGATTCCATCACCCCACAAATATTAGAGAAAATTGGCTGAACAATGCCGGTCAGTTTGAATTCAAAGGAGCAATATTGATGACGAAAGTAGCAATTAACGGATTTGGCCGCATCGGTCGCCTCGTCGCTCGCGCGATATTGGAACGCGACGATGACAATTTTGAACTGGTTGCGATCAACGATCTTGCCGATGCAGAGTCCAACGCGCTGCTTTTTGCCTATGACAGCGTTCATGGCCGTTTCCCGGGCGAAGTCACTGCGCATGGCGACCATATCACTGTCAATGGCAAGAAAATTGCCGTGACCTCCGAACGCAATCCCGGCGATTTGCCGCACGCTGCAATGGGCATCGATATCGTGCTCGAATGCACCGGCTTCTTCCAGTCCAAGGATGCTGCGCAACCGCATATCTATGCCGGCGCGAAACGCGTCTTGATCTCGGCACCGGCAAAGGGTGATCTGAAAACGGTTGTCTTCGGGGTCAATCACGACGTCTTGACGTCATCCGATATCATTGTTTCCAATGCCTCTTGCACGACCAACTGCCTTGCACCGGTGGCCAAGGTGCTAAACGATACGGTTGGCATCGAGCGCGGTTTCATGACCACGATCCACAGCTATACCAATGACCAGCGGATCCTCGACCAGATGCACAGCGACATGCGCCGTGCCCGGGCCGGTGCGGTCAACATGATCCCGACAACCACGGGCGCTGCCCGCGCTGTCGGCTTGGTACTGCCAGAGCTGAACGGAAAGCTCGATGGCTCATCCATCCGCGTGCCGACACCAAATGTCAGCCTGGTCGATCTGGTGTTCACACCCGGGCGCGATACCACAGTCGAGGAAATCAACGGCGCGCTGAAAGCCGCAGCAGAGGGCTCGATGAAGGGCGTGCTGGTCTATGAAGACAAGCCGCTGGTTTCGAGCGATTTCAACCATCAACCGGCGAGCAGCTCGGTTGACAGTCTGGAAACGACTGTGATGGATGGCAAGCTTGTCCGCGTCGTCAGCTGGTACGATAATGAATGGGGTTTCTCCAACCGCATGATCGATACTGCCAAGGTAATGGCGGCCTTGATTTAATTCATAAAGGTTCTGATTAATGTCGGTTAATAGTTTTAAAACGCTTGATGATATTGGTGATGTTTGGGG
>JABMNS010000043.1 GCA_013204445.1 Sphingomonadales bacterium | reverse complement strand
TCAAAAAGGAAAATCCGGAAAAGACACCGCACTTTCTGTGGAACGCTAAAATGCGCTTCGGCAAAACTTTTGCAGCCTATCAGCTTGCCAAGAAGATGGGCTGGTCGAAGCTGCTCGTTCTGACGTTCAAGCCCGCCGTGCAAAATGCGTGGCAAGAGGATTTGAACGGCCATCTGGATTTTCAGGGCTGGCAGTTTGTTTCTCGGGGTGGACTCACTGAGGCTGAGGTCGATCCCAAAAATCCGGTGGTGTGCTTTGGCTCATTTCAGGATTTTTTGGGCAAGAACAAAGCGGGTGGTATCAAATCAAAGAATGAGTGGGTCCACGCGACCAATTGGGACTGCGTAATTTTTGACGAATACCATTACGGTGCATGGCGTGAAAATGCGAAAGAGCTGTTTGAGGCGGAAGATAAGAAAGAAATCAGCTTTGCCGAAGGCGACGGTCTCGACTATTTTGACGAAGAAAATATGCCGATTACGACCGGTTCATATCTTTATCTGTCAGGAACGCCCTTTCGCGCTATCGCATCGGGCGAGTTTATCGAAGAGCAAATCTACAATTGGACCTATTCCGATGAGCAGCGCGCAAAGGAAGACTGGGTTGGCGACAACAACCCCTATGCGTCGCTCCCGCGAATGGTCATGCTCACTTACCAGTTGCCGGATGCTATTCGCGAAATTGCGATGCAGGGCGAATTTGATCAGTTCGATCTGAATGTCTTTTTTTCGGCGTTGGGCGATGGCGACTTTGCGGCTTTTAAATATAAGAATGAAGTGCAGAAATGGCTCGACCTGATCCGTGGTTCCTATCAAGAAACCACGGTCGATAATCTTAAATTGGGTGCGGAAAAACCACCGATGCCGTTTTCCGATGCAAGGTTGCTTAGCCTGTTGTCGCATACATTCTGGTTCATGCCATCTGTTGCGTCCTGCCACGCGATGCGAAATCTATTGCTCGAAAAGCAAAATCGGTTTTACCATGATTACAATATCATCGTCGCTGCGGGCAGCGCCGCCGGTATTGGCGTCGAAGCCTTGCCGCCCGTTTTAAACGGGATGAAAAACCCGTTGGAGTCAAAATCCATCACGTTGTCCTGTGGTAAGTTGACCACCGGTGTTTCGGTCAAGCCTTGGTCTGGCATTTTAATGTTGCGGAATATCACTAGCCCGGAAACCTATTTTCAGGCGGCATTCCGGGTGCAAACACCTTGGGCCGTCAAAAATCCCGATAGTCTGTCGCCGACAAAGCAGGAAATTATCAAGTTGGAATGCTATGTTTTCGATTTCGCGCCAAATCGGGCATTGAAGCAAGTCGCCGATTACAGTTGCCGCCTGAACGTCGATGAAGCCAATCCCGAAAAGAAGGTTGAGGAATTTATACACTTCCTACCGGTGCTGGCCTATGATGGTAGTTCTATGAAGCAGATTAACGCTGCCGGTGTTCTCGACATGGCGATGAGTGGGACAACCGCAACATTGCTGGCGCGGCGTTGGGAAAGCGCGCTGCTCGTCAATGTTGATAACAACACGCTACAACGGCTGATGGACAATGAAGCCGCAATGGCCGCACTGATGAAAATTGAGGGCTTCCGCAATCTTAATCAGGAAATCGAAACGATCATCAACAAATCGGAATCGGTCAAAAAGGCTAAAAAGGAAGCAAATGAACGCGACCTGACGAAGAAGGAAAAGAAGCAGTTAACCGATGAAGAAAAGGAATATAAAAATGCACGGAAGCAGATTCAGGAAAAACTGATTAAATTCGCTACGCGCATTCCGATTTTCATGTATCTGACCGATCACCGCGAGCGATGCCTTAAAGATGTCATAACGCAGCTTGAACCGGGACTGTTTAAGAAGGTGACAGGGCTGTCGATAAAAGATTTTGAGCTGCTGGTTAGTTTGGGCGTTTTCAACAGCGGGCTGATGAATGACGCAGTTTACAAGTTCAAACGCTATGAAGACGCTAGTTTGGAATATACCGGTATTAACCGTCATCAGCACAACGATGTAGGTCTATACGATACCGTCATTGCGGCTGAGGAGTTCAACTAAGCTTCGGCTGTTCAATTCACTCCAAGACGATACCCGGCGTTAACCAACGCCCAAAAAAATTCTACATTGTTGACTCGATATACTCGATCACCGCGATATCCTCTTTCATTACTTTCGACTTCGATATCGAGATCTGCAAACTCATCGTTGAGGTCATTTTCGCAATTGAAATATATACGACATTCGGTGCCCCATTTGTTATCCTGCCTTTGATAGTGCTGATCATGAGAAGGAGTTACGCCGGTAGCTGAGGTATAATTGTTTTCAAAATGGTCAATTTTGCTTGGAGAGACTTCAGCTTCCAATAAAACATCATGTGCTCGTGTGAAAAAAGTTACGTCCATGGTTATTCCTTCGGTTGGCGCTATCGGTCAATTTTCATATAGGCTGTCAGCCCGATCAAAACTAGATAACAGCAACTTTTTTGTTTTATCGGGTCAGGTGAAAAACCACAAATGGCGTCATCTGCTGGGCAGAGTTCCGCGCAAAAAGTGTTGTCATAATAGCTTGCTAAACCGACCAAAATTTCTATCTGATGATCCAATCACTCCTTTTAGGTTCCTGCAATTTTTAGATATTCCGCAGCCTTGCTCGCGGCACTAGCTGCCGCAAACACAGCCTTCGTATCGGCTTTCATCGCAGTCAGCCAGTTGTTGATATAGCAAGCATGGTCTTTACGCGGTGAAGCACTGATTCCAAGATCGGCACATAAGAACGCCGCTCCTAATTCGGCGGTCAATTCTTCGATGGAATAGGCAAGATCACCAAAGCGTTTGCCAAATGTCCGATCAAGTCGGTGCTTTGCGCCTGACCAGTGTGTCAGTTCGTGAAGTAGAACGGAGTGATAATGCTCGGTCGCGGTGCCGCTGTCGGTATCAAAAAATCGATGCCGGTCGGGCATCGTAATCTCGTCAGTCGTGGGGTTGAAGTAAGCACGCTCGCCATGTTCGTTTATGATCGCACCGGTTCTTGCAATCAATGCGTCGGCGGAAGCAATGCGGGTCACAAGATTTTTTGACGGTTCGGGTTCTGCGGGAAAATCATATCCGTCCACCTGCGCAATGTTGAATACTCGCGAAGCTTTTGCCATCATCAAGCGCCGTCGAGATTGGTCTTCTTCGCTATCGGTATCGTCGTTTTCAAACTGCTTGTAGAAAACGATGAACGATGATTTCTCGCCCTTGCGGACTTGTGCGCCTGCGTCCTGCCACTGTTTATATGTTCCCCAGATAGCTTTTTCATAGTCGGCCATTTGCGCAGCGGCCCAGAGCGAGAGGATATTGATACCCTGATAAGTCTTGCTGCTGGAAATGTTGATGGGGAGGGCGGATTCAAACCCGCTGCGATGCCAGGGCATTTGAACTTTGCCGGTGCCAGCTTCGATGGCGGTTATGATCTGGCTAGTGATAGATTGATAAACATCAAGACGATCTGATTTTCGATATGCCATTATATTTTCCTTCGCTTTTGATTGAACACGCGAAGAAATTGGTCGGTGGAAAAGGCAGAGGGTCAGTTGGAGCGAAGCGCAGATGAAACCTCCAACACGGAAGCGGAACGCGAATGGAGCGGGCAGGCGGTTGACCGGCTGACGACACCGGCCATATTGAGCGGCACATTCAGGCAAAGGCGATTGGAAGACAGTAATGCCAAAACAGTTTTCGCGGATTAGGATAGGCTATCCCAAGCCTGCACCCAGAACCTTCACCGTTTTAGGCATCTGCACCTGCGCTGCTGCTTGAGCAATTGCGGTCTGAGCTATCCCGGCCCGTTCGCTGATTGCAGACACCAGCTTGGCTCGGTCATTGGTATAGACTGCGACTGACTCTTTGGCGCGCGATATGCCGACATAGAATGACTTCTGGTCAACGAGATTGGCAGCACGGCTATCTGCGTGAATCATGACGTGATCGACGGTTCGTCCTTGTGCGGCAAAGGCCGTATCGACATAGGCGTGGCGAATATGCTGGTCTCGGGGAGCATCAAGGTTCAGCGTCTGGGTCTGCCCGCGCGGACTGCGAATAACAGCAGTGCGCGCATTTTCGTTAATGGAGGTCACTTCGCCGCGCCCGCCGTTGATCCGTCCCGCCTCGCGGTCGTTGCGGGTGAACTGGATACGGTCACCGGTTTTCAGTTCAAGCGACTGCGGTGAAAACGCTTGCGCTTTACTCGCGCCCCATTGCCGCAAGCGCCAATCAATTTCGCGGCCATCTTCGGCCTTGAGTGCAATGGCGGATTTAATCGGGTCCACTCCGATGACGCGGTAAGCCTCACCGCGCGACACGCCCTTGTCCGCATAATCGCGGATAAAGCGGACGATGTCGCCTTTGTCGTAATTCATGGGATCGCGTGCTTCGGCGCGGGTCAGTCCTTTGGCGACAAGGCTTTGCATTTGAGTGGCGGGGCCGGTCAGCGTGCCTGATTTGGTGAGTGCAGCACGAATGTCGGCGGTCAGGGTATCGCGGCCTTCGCGCGATGGCTCAATGACAAGGGTCTTGTTACGAACAGTCTTGTCGAGCGCGGCATAATCCTTGGCTATGGCAGCAAAGCGATCTGCACGGTCTGGCGATTCAATAATTTTGCCACCGCCGCGATCCAGCGCGGCAAGCGCTTTTCTGGCATCGCCTTCGATGGAGGCAAGCACGGCTTCTTTCGTCGTGACATTGGTCTGGCGGACGATTTCACCCAATTTCGCGGTTTCCATGCCCGCGTCCTGTAACTGCGCGAAAGCTGCGCCTGCTTCGACCGAACCAAGCTGCTTTACGTCGCCAACAAGGATGATGCGGGCATTCTGCTTGTCGGCCTGTTCAAAAAGTTTGGCAGTATCGCGGGCAGACAGCAACGATGCCTCGTCCACTATCCAGACAGCGGGCTTGCCGAAACTGGCATGTTCGGGCGATAACAGATGCCGCGCAACAGTGTCACCGCGCGTGCCAAGCGCATCACCCAGCACCATTGCTGCTGATGCGGTGGGCGCTAATGCCGTCACTGACACACCGCGTGCTTCGGCCTCACGTGCGAGCGTTGCCAAAACGGTCGTTGTTTTTGCGGTGCCTGCGAAGCCCTGCAATGCGGTGATCCGGTTCTGGCTGGTGAGAAGCTGCGTGGTCGCGGTGCGCTGATCGCTATTCCAGTCAAAGCCTGCCCGATGTCCTTCAGCAGCGGCGCTGGCAACCGCTTTCGCAGCATCCATCCGGGACGCAATGGGCGGCACGATACTGCGCCCTTGCGCCTCAAGACGGAGCAACTTCGCTTCGTTCTCGACGTTATTGCGGGTCGTGAAGCCTGAAAATTCTGCCCCGCGCCGGTCAATATAATTGCGTGGATGCAACTCGCCCTGCTTGGTTGCACGGTCAGTTGCCTCCACGATTTGAGCATAGCTGACTTTGCCAAGTTCGACCCGTCCGGCCTCTTCCTGCAAGTCACTTGCGGAAAACACCGATTGGCGTTCGCTCAGTTTATCGGCAGCATGAGCGATGGTGCGGTCTGCGGACGTGTCGCCACGCATTGCTATATCGGCTTTATGTTCGGGCGTTGCTGCCCTCGCTTCGGCGGCACTAGCCAGCGCCAACCGCGCTTCGGAACCAAATCCCGCCTTGTCGGCAGTCTCGCGCCAATCCTTTACCAATGACGCCTGATCTGCCGCAACCTTTGCTTGGCGGGTATCAAGCGCCGCAATCTGTTTTTCCGCTGCGCTGGCCTCCTCGCGGGTCGTGCCGCGCTCGCCAAGTGCGGCCTCAATCGCCGCGCTACGGGTGCTGAATGCGGCCATTGCTTCGCCTGATACACCCTTGATCTCGAACATCGAGTCCTTGGCGGTGTCGATTTCATAGCCAAGCTCGCGAACCTTTAACGCCAGTTCCTGCCGGTAAATCGCGCCAATCTGCTTTTGCATCTGATAGATGGCGCGTGGTTCAAGGCTGCGCCATGTGCCATCGTCGCCGCGTGTGGCATTGAGAATGACATTATGCGTGTGGAGTTGCGGGTCTTGGGCGCGGCTGGTGCCGTGCTGAAAACTGGCAATGACCAAATTGCCGGTCGCTTCGCGGGTGACGATGCCGCCATCGCGAATACGGGTTGCCGCCATATGCTGTTCGACATGGGCTAAGGCGGTTTTGACCGCTGCGCCATGTGCCGCAATCAAACGCCGGTCGCCTGCCACCTCGGCCATAATCGACACCGATTTGGGCGCGCTCAGTGTTACGTCCCATCCGGGGCGATGCTCAAGCGCACCATCGCGAACGGTCCCCAATTGCTGGTCGGCAACCTTGCCGTCGAGCAAATCACGAAATTGCGCGCGGTCAACATCGTCCGACAGACCAAGCTCTTCTGCGCCTTCGCCGTGCCACTCCGATGGCGAAAGACCGCCTTCGGCATAATAGTCATCTGCTTCATAGTAGCTCGCCGCTTGGCCTGAACTGGTCAGCGCGGAAACGGAAGCAACCATTAAACCGGTCCGTCATCGGCTGATGCGGGATGCGGCGCTATTGGCAGCGGCGCGTCGGCATTTTGCTGCCAGAGCGTGGCTTTCATATCGCCCGCGATGAACCCGCGATGTTTGGCTGCTCCGCGCAATACCAGATGATCGGCGGTCATTTTGACCCGTGCCACCGGCAAGCCATCGGGAAACAACAGGAATGCTTCATATTTTGGCAGGCGCAATTCGCTTTCCAATATCGCGGGCCGAGTTTTGCGGGTTTTACTCAAGGTGGTGCGCGGCGTATCATCACCATTGGCGAGCGCATCGGTCATTGTCTGGATTTCTATCTCGCAATCGCCAATCGTCTGGCTCGCCCAGACCCGTGTCTCGCTGTCGATGGTCTGGAGGAACAGCTTGGTGTTGCAACAGCCCAGCATTGATTCAGCGATCTGCGGCCCATATCGGTGCTGCATCTGGCCGAGTGCCTGAAAGGTCAAAACCACGGCAGCTCCGAACTTGCGGCCCTCGGGCAATAGCCGCGCCATATTATCGACGCGCGGCAAATCTGCCAGCTCGTCGAGGATGAACCAGATACGCCGGTCGGGAGATGGCGTTAGCCCCAATACCGCGCTGGCCGCACATTCCAGCCAACAGGCAAGCAAGGGTTTCGATGCCTCGAAATAATCCTCCTTGCGCGGCACAAATATCCAAGGTTTTGGGCCTGACCGTTTATCCAGCCCGTTGATGAAATCGCGAAAGGCAAAGGAATGGCTGCCTTCGACACGCAGAAACTGGATCAAATTGGCGGCTTTGGCGAGCATGAACAGGACGCTGCCGGTAGCTCGGTCGGCATCTTCGGCAAAAGTGCGCGCCGATGAACTGTTACCCAGCCATGTTTTAAGGTCATCTTTGGTTCGGGGCTGCAAAGCGCTGAGCAAATCTTGCAGGCTGCATTTGCCTTCGTGCCATAGTGCGCGCAGCATATTGGCAACCAAGATACGGCTGGTTTCCAGCCACACGTCGCGGTCGTTCTGGCCGGTTTCGGTAATAAGCTGGTGCGCGATACGGTCAGCATCGGCGGGATGGGCGATTTCATCGAAAGGCGACCAGCAAGCGCAACGCTCGTCAAACGGGTTCAAGATGATGTCCCCGCGCGCAGGGTTGTAATAATGCGCAACAAACTCTCCGCTGGTGTCATAAACCAGAGCCGTTTCTCCCCGTGCCTCAATACCATCGAGCAATTGGCGAAGTGCAGTGGTCTTGCCGCTGCCGGTGGTGCCAATCATCGCCATGTGCCGCGTTTCGAGCCTGTTGGGCAACGGAACGCTGCCAATCGACAAAGCGCGGGCATCCGATTCCGTATCGGTAAGTTTGGCAAGGCTGGCTTCGCTGGTAACGAGCGTTCCGGCAATCACGCGGTCGCGCAATGCCGCTTCGCGTCTCCGTGCGGCAACACCGCGCAACAGAATCAATC
>JABMNS010000042.1 GCA_013204445.1 Sphingomonadales bacterium | reverse complement strand
GACTAATACCAGGGAGGCTTGAACAGCCGGGAAGTGCAAGCAATCCGGCCGCAGCAGCCAAGCCAAGAACCGATCTGCGATGATAGATCATTACGCTCTCCCCTTTTCGCCAAAGCAAGAATGACGAATGATGATTCTCCGCCTATAGCATGGTTATGAATCGCGTCCGCGTCCTTCTTCTCAATGCCGCACTGGGTCCGCTCGATTACCGCGTCCCCGGTGGCATGCGAGTCGAACCGGGCTCGATCGTGATGGCCCCGCTTGGTCCGCGCAAACTGCCCGGGGTCGTCTGGGAGACCGAGAGTTTTCCGGTCGAGGAAATTGATCCCAAAAAATTGCGGCCGCTGCTCGAAGTGCGCGATGTGCCGCCGCTACGCCCACCGCTTCGCCGGCTGATCGAGTGGACCGCCGCCTATTATTTTGCTTCACCGGCATCGGTGCTGCGCATGGTGCTTTCGAGCGGAGCGGCTTTTGCCGACAATCGTGCGATCAGCGAATATCGCTTGAACGGCACGGTTCCCGAACGGATCACTCCGCAACGCCAGCTGGCGCTTGAAAAGCTGGTCGACACGCAAGGCACGGTCAGCGAACTGGCCTTTAAAGCCGGTGTATCTGTGGCGGTGATCCGGGGGCTAGAAAAGCTGGGGGTTTTTGATCGGGAAGACGTGTCCCCTTTCGCTGCCACCGCCAACCCCTCGCCCGATTTCGGCACGGTTGACCTCAGCGATGATCAGCAAAATGTCAGCAATATATTGATGGAAGCGGTGCGCGCATCACAGTTCAAACCCTTTCTGCTCGACGGTGTCACCGGCTCGGGCAAGACCGAAGTTTATTTCGAGGCGATTGCCGAAGCCTTGCGCCAGGACAAGCAAGTGCTGGTGCTGTTGCCCGAAATCGCGCTGACCGAGCCGTTTCTCAATCGTTTTGGCATGCGTTTTGGTGCCGAACCGCTGGCCTGGCACAGCGGCATGAAACAGTCGGACCGCAAGAAAAACTGGCGGGCTCTGGCCGAAGGCAATGCCAAAGTGATTGTCGGCGCGCGCTCTGCCCTGTTCCTTCCTTATGCCAATCTCGGCCTGATCGTCGTCGACGAGGCGCACGAGACCAGCTTCAAGCAGGAAGATGGCGTACGCTACCATGCCCGCGATGTCGCGGTGATGCGCGGACTATACGAGCAGATCCCGGTGATATTGGCTTCCGCCACGCCGGCGATCGAGAGCCGCCATCAGGTGGAACAGGGAAATTATGAACTGCTCGAACTGCCGGCGCGTTTTGGCGGGGCAACGATGCCGGATATCGAGGCGCTCGATCTGACCGAGGATGTCCCGCCGCGCGGAAACTGGCTGGCACCGACGCTGGTCGCTGCGCTGGAAGAGAATCTCGAGCGCGGCGAACAATCGTTATTGTTTCTCAACCGCCGCGGCTTTGCGCCGCTCACCCTGTGCCGGACCTGCGGCCATCGCATCGACTGCCCCAATTGCACCGCCTGGATGGTCGAACATCGGCTGACCCGCCGGCTTGCCTGCCATCATTGCGGCCATGTCATGCCGATCCCGGAAAAATGCCCCGAATGCGGCGACGAGGACAGTCTCGTTGCCTGCGGACCGGGAGTCGAGCGGATTTGCGACGAGGTCAAAATGCTGTTCCCGCAAGCACGGACGGCGATCGTCACGTCCGACACGATCTGGTCGCCCCAGCGGGCCGCCGATTTCGTCAACCAGATGGAGGCAGGGGCGATTGATATCGTCGTCGGAACGCAGCTGGTAACCAAGGGCTATCATTTCCCCAATCTGACTTTGGTCGGTGTGGTGGATGCAGATATCGGGCTGGAAGGCGGTGACCTGCGCGCCGCCGAACGCAGTTTCCAGCAGATCGCGCAGGTGGCCGGACGGGCGGGGCGGGCGGAAAAGCCCGGCCGTGTCTATGTCCAGACCCGGATGCCCAACGCGCCGGTGATTCAGGCCCTGATCAAGAATGACCGGGAAGGCTTTTACGCCGCCGAAATTGAAGCGCGGCGGCAGGCACTGGCCCCGCCATTCGCACGCTGGGCAGCGATTATCGTCTCGTCCGAGGATAATAAAGAAGCGATGGAGACGGCGCGGCTGATCGGCCAGACCGCTCCCAAGCTCGACGGTTTTTCGGTTTACGGCCCTGCCCCAGCCCCGTTATCAATGCTGCGGGGACGACACCGGCACCGTTTGCTGGTCCATGCCCTGCGGTCGGTCGACTTGCAGAATATCATGCGCGACTGGCTGGAAAAGTTGGAATGGCCGCGAGCGGTGCGGGTTGGAGTGGATGTCGACCCCTATAGTTTTGTTTGATTTCCAAGCCCCCCCACCCTTTCAAGGAAGGGAAAGTGGTGGGATAGGCACGAACCGGCTGGATGCCGGGTTGTGCCTCGATGTTGTGCAGGCTCGCTTGCACTCGCAACCACCCAACCCCGCCTTTGACACTGGGGGGGCTTACCAAATACAAAAACTACTTTGAAAATCCTCCCAAATTAAAGCATGAGCCAGTCCATGATCAAAAAGCTAGTCCTGCTCGTCGCAATCACCTCCGCAACCTTGGCAACTGGCCCCGCCCAGGCCGATCCAACCGATATCAGCGCGGCCAGTCGCTCGGTGGTTCGGGTCGTGCTCGCCGCAAAAGACGGCAACAGCGTCGTCTTTGTCGGCCATGGCAGCGGTTTGGCGGTAGCACCGGACAAGATTGTCACCAATGCCCATGTCGTTGAAATCGCACGGCAGGAGAAGTCGTTTGTCATCGGCATCATCCCCTCGCAGGGCGGCGCCAGCTATGGCGGAAAGATCATCGCTTATTCGCCAAGCAATGATCTTGCACTTATCCAGGTGCTGGATGGCGGACGACTGCCACCAATGACGATTTTTGGCGGTCAAGTTGCCGATGGCGCGGATGTGGTGGCTATTGGCTATCCCGGTTCTGTCGACCGGGCGCAGGGACTCGATCTTGATGATCTGATCAAACCGATGTCGCCGGTCAAGACCACTGGCACGGTTTCGGGCGGACGCACGACCAAGCAATTTGACACGCTTCTGCACACCGCGCCGATTGCATCGGGCAATAGCGGCGGGCCGCTGATCGACAATTGCGGCCGGGTGCTCGGCGTCAACAGCTTCGGCTCGATAAACGATGGAAATGATGCCGAGTTTGGCTTTGCCGTATCGGCCAGAGAGATAGTGAACTTCCTGCGCCAGGCGGGCGTAAAAGTGGGTTTAACAGCGACGCCCTGCCGGTCTGCCGCCGAGATTAGCGAGAAAGAACGACAGCGTGAAGCGTCTGCTCGTGCGCAGGTGGCAGCGGCCAAGGAGGCGGAGGCCGACAAACGCGAACGCGCCGAGACCAAATTGCGCACCAGCATATCGCAGGATATCATCACCGAGCGGGAAAACTGGATAGCGATAGCGACGCTGATGCTGACACTGTCCTTGCTGGCAGCCGGCGGCGCGGGTGTCCTGATGGTACAGGGCAAGCGTAACCCGGGCACCGGCGCAGCCGGCGGTGCGGCGGTTTTGCTGCTCGGTGCTATCATCGTCTTCCTTTCACGTCCGGATTTCAGCGAAATCGATGACCGTGTTGCTGCCGCGTTGCAGGAAAATGCGGACAAGAGAGACCCGCAGCAGATCGGTATAGCCACATCGGGTCAATATCTATGCACAATCAACCCGCAGCGCAGCCGGATAACCGTATCACAGCAGGAAGAGCTCCCGCTCGAATGGGCCGAAGGCGGCTGTGTGAACGGCCGCACCCAATATGGCCGCGACGGCGCCAAATGGTCGCGGATATTTGTCCCCAATCAGGAGCAGACGGTCACCATCAGCAGCTTCCAGCCGGATCGCAGCGAGTTTACGGAGGAACGCTATCTGATGGGGCTGGATGCAATGACCAATGCGCGGTCGATTCGGGCCAAATATGGCAAAAGGGCCTGCACGACCGACGTCAAGGCGCTGACCGATATCGAGAATATGGTGAAGGCGATAAGAGCGGAACTGCCGGGACAGGCGAATGAGAGTTTGGTTTATGAGTGCGAGAAGCTAACTCAATAATCCGGTTCACCGCCCTCGGATATTTTTTTGTCTGCCCGGCCAGCCAGTGCATTGCGGCGGCTCAGGGTTGATGTGCATAACTGATTCTTGCGACGCCCAGGCTGACCAATAAGCTATCTAGTATTTTGGTTCTAAACTCTTCATATTTGGGACGAAGCATAGCGATGGTGGGTTCTTCATCTGCCACTGCTATTGCCTAAGCCCGGTCATGCGGACGCGGATCGAAATGCCTGCTGCTCGCTGCATTTGCAGAACGATATTGACCAGGATATCAATCCAATGTTTTAAAGCCTGTGATTGCCTCTTTGAGCTTCTTGCTAGGGGACTCTTCGATGACTGATTGGCTCAAATTATTTACAGAGATATACTAGATCATCTGTAGTCAGTTATAAAAAATTAGACTTGAATTCGGGATAATTAATCAATATCGAGTCACTTTTACTGCTTTACTCCGCGCTAACGCTTTAACTTTGTTCCTTCTCCAACAACAATTTCTTGATCTCGATTCCATAAGCATACTCGCCCATCGTCCCGTCGCTGCGAACCACCCGGTGGCAAGGGATCAGGACGGCAACGTGATTGGCACCATTGGCGCTGCCGACGGCGCGGACTGCTTTCGGCTTGCCTATGGCGGCGGCGATGCCTGAATAGCTGCGGGTTTCGCCGTCTGGGATTTTGCGCAATTCCTGCCACACCGCTTCCTGAAAGGCGGTACCCTGAACATCGAGCGGAATATTATGTGGGCGGGCCGGTGTTTCGACCTGCGCGACCACGTCGCCAAGCAGCTTTTGAAAATTACCACCGCCTTGTTGCAAGTCCGCCTTCGGAAAGCGCCCGCGCAAGTCTTCTTCGCCTTCGCCGAACGACAGGCAGCAGACCCCCTTGTCGGTCGCGGCAACCATCATCGGGCCGAGCGTTGTTGCGACGCTAGCCCAGTGCACCGTCACGCCTGCCCCGCCATTTTTCCACACACTTGCACTCATGCCCAATCTCTTTCCCGCTTCTTCATAAAATCGCGAAGCCGATTCAAAGCCCGCGTCATAAATCGCCTCGGTCACCGATACGCCGTTTTCCAGTGCATCCTTGAGCCGCTCAGAACGCAAGCCGCGCGCATAGGCCGCCGGTGACAGGCCGGTATCGCGCTTGAAAATACGCTGGAGATGGGTAGGCGAATAGCCGGTAAGACAGGCAAGTTCATTCAGCTTGGGCCCGCCTTCAGCCATACGAACGGCTTCGATAACCGCTTTGACCGCCGCTTCGTCGCGCGCCACGTCATTAGGACAACAGCGCAAGCAGGCTCGCAGACCGGCGGCTTCGGCCTGTTCCGCCTTGGCAAAAAAGCGCACATTTTCACGCTTGGGATGGCGCGCTGCACAGGATGGGCGGCAATAAATACCGGTGCTCAACACCCCGGTGACAAATTTTCCGTCAAAGGACCGGTCGCGGGACTGCATCGCTGCCCAAGCCTGATCGCTGTCCACCATATCCGGGTTCATGATTCAAACCTCTCCGCCCGCGCTGCGAAACATCCGTGCGCCGCGTTGTGCGCATCTATACAGGCAACTTCTCTCAGCTCAAACAATTGCCGGATGGCTTCGCCTGCATCTCCCGGCATCACCAGACGTGCCGTTTTTAGCATCGCATCAGTTCCAAAGGCCCGCATAGCCAGCGAACGGCAGGCGAATATCGGCGAAACCGCATCTGTATATCGCGCGGCAGCCTTCGAATCGATAATAGGGACGGTTCCCGGCGCGCGCGCCACATTCTCCAGCTGACCGGGGGTTATCCCGGTGATTTGGTAAGTCATGTTCTGTCTCCAGACTGTTGATAGATTGTTTAATAGTCGGAGAAAGCCATGTCCTACTTCCCATATCTTGCGGTCAAAACAATTTTAACCTTGGGGATAATCGAAAAGTACCGAAAACCAGTGTTTTACCCTTTCTCGAAAATGATTCCCAAAGCCATCTTGCATCGCAGCAAAATGGTTGCTAGACGCCGCGCATCCGTGGGCGGAATCGCAGGATTTCCGGCCATTAAGCGGACCATTTCATGAACGGTTTTCAGACCAAGTTACGGTCAGGGAGTAGCAAACGCGTGGATCATTCCAGCGGCAT